>JAIBJL010000034.1 GCA_020029545.1 Gammaproteobacteria bacterium | reverse complement strand
GCATCCGCGGGCCCCGCTCGATTGGCGCAACGAGCGTCTCGATTCACATTCACGTGAACGACGTCGACCGGCTGTTTGCACAAGCCGTTGCCGCTGGAGCAGCCGTCGTACGGCCGTTGCAAAATCAATTTTACGGCGAGCGCTCCGGCACCGTGCGCGATCCATTCGGCCACGAATGGCTGCTTGGCGGTCATCTGGAAGACGTTACGCCAGCGGAGATGCAGCGTCGCTTCACGGCGCTGTTTCACAAAAGTTAGTTAAATTCAGGCGGCAGCCACGCCAGGGCCCGCCGCCCATACCACTCCCTGGTGGTCCTCGAACAGCCGCATGGTCACGCGGGGAATCCCATCGGCGTGAGTAAAATCCATGGCATCGCTGTCGCGGATGCGGGTGACCCGGCCTTCGGACGTCGCTACCCATAAATTGCCATCCTGCGTTACCAGAAGCGCCGTGACCTCAGCGGTGCGAAGATGCGGGCTGTTACGTTCCCCCCAGAGAACGAACTTCATGCCGTTGAATCGGACCAGACCTGCATTCGTCCCCAGCCACAAAGCTCCGTCACGGTCCTGCGCGATTGCCCGCACATCGCTCGACGGCAAGCCGTTCTCTTGGACCCACGAAGTCACCGCGTATTGCGCAATTTCGCGTGCCTGAGCAGGGCGACCATCGCGCCAGTGCCCCGACAAGCGCGCGTGCATCGTGATATCACTGCGAAAGTCCAGGCTGTTGTCGACAGTGGACACGCAGCATTGCTTTGCGCCAGTGGATTCGTGCAATCACGCATTTGTGTATCAATGCGTCCTTTCTCGGCGGCTGTTGTTGCACTGACTCTGTGAATATTCCGACGACGGAGCCACTTGCCGCTCGACGTCAGCTGCTCGGCGCGCTGCCGGACAAGTACACGCGCAGTTCCAGGCATGCGGTTCGCCCGCGCGGAATCCTGAATTCAATATCAGAGCCAGCGCGTGACTTCGCTGGCGGGTGCCTCGACGAACGGCCCGGGCGTACTCGTCGTGCCCAGATACAACAGCGCCACGATGTGGTCTTCCGGCGCGAGGCCGAACATGCCTTTGATGCCGGCGTCATAGGCTGCGCCGCCCGTCTTCCACATGGCGCCGTAACCCAGTGCATTCGCCGCCAGGAACATGTTCTGGACGGCCGCCGCGACTGCTGTGACCTGCTCGATCTCCGGGATCTTGGATTTCACGATCTTGGCCGCGACGACGATGATGACCGGTGCACGCAGCGCCTTGCCGCGTTCTGCTTCCAGCTGTGCCGACTGTGCGTCCGGAACCTTTGCCTTCAGCATCTGCGCCATCGCGTTACCCAGTCGCGCACGAGCGTCGCCTTCGAGAACGATGAAACGCCAGGGGCGCAGACGACCATGATCGGGGGCACGCGCGCCGGCACGTATGATCTGTTCGATATGTTCCCGGCTCGGGCCCGGTGCGCTCAGCTTGAGCGCGGACGTACGCGACTGGATACCTTGCAGCAAGTCCATGGATGTGTTCGATTGGATAAAGTGAGATGCCGTAACGGATCAGGCCAGCGGGCGAACCTGCATCGCCAGGTGCAGACGATCGCCGCGGGGGGTACACATTGAGATGTCAACGCCACTGGCGATTGGCCAGGTCCGCACGATGGCCTGCGACGGCACATACACCGGCAGTTTGAACTGCGTGTCGACCTGAATGCGTCCAGCCGGCAGCTGCGGTGCCGCCGAGCCCAGGCAGCGTCCGAGCGACCACATGCCGTGTGCCACCGATTGTTTGAACCCGAACATCTTGGCGGTGCGTGCCGTCAGGTGAATGGGGTTGAAGTCACCCGAATTGCGCGCGTAACGCCAGCCGGTGTCGGGGGCAACATCGATCGATTCGCTGAATACGCCAGTATCCGGATGGTTCGAGCGCTCGATGACGGGGCGCTTGGCGCCCTCTTTGGGCGGTCCGTTGCCACGCGCGAACATGGTACTGACCTCTTCCCAGACCACCTCGCCTTCATGATCGTATTGCGTCAGGAAGTCGTACTCCTGGCCGAAATCCGTCAGGCGCATGGTGTCGAAATACACGCGCAGCCGCAATGGCACCTCGACCGAAATAGGTTTCAACACGCGGATCGTATTGCGCAGGTGAATCAATCCCAGCACTTTGACCGGGAAGTTGCGCGCGACGAACAGCTGCATGTGAATCGGCATGGCGACGACATGCAGGTACGCTGGCGGCAGCACCGATGTCGTCGGCGCGCCGCAGATGCTCAGGTATTGCTGCAGATGTCGTGCTGACAGGCCAATGCGTCGAACTTCCAGTTCCACCGGGGAAATGGTGATTCCCTCCGGTGCCGTGTACGGCTTCTTGCCCAGCATCACCCGCGCATAAGCTGACACCATCGAAGGCAGACCATTGAATGTATGTTTTTCCAGCGACGAGGAAGTGACTGCCATAGTGCCGAGAACGGATTGCCTGTAGACGAAAAAAACGAGGATCGGTCGAAAGCGCGTGCAGGCAGCCGTGACGCAGAATGTTTGCGAAGGCTAGGGCACGATCTGGTCGATCACGATCTGCAGGGTGCCCGATGCACTCGCGAAATCATAATCGGCCTGACCATAGAAGTCCCCGCTTTGCGCCTGTGGCGTACCCGAAGCCGATAGTCGCGCGACGACCTGGACGCGAGGCACGGTCGCAATTGTACGCGACGGAATCATGGCGTCACGCTCGCTCAGCTCAATCGTGAGGGGCAAATCCGCAGCCGTGCGACGCTGGACTGCCAGCGGCGCACCAGGCGTCTGCGGATCGCGCGCCAGCACGAACAATGCCGTTTGCTTGCCGACGCGGCTGGCCAGTGTAGGTGCAAGGATCACCGCCACGCGAATCGCTCGCTGCGACGTAGCCGCAGGTTGCGTGGTATTGGCCAAGGCAGGCGGAGCAGCACGCTGCCCGCTTGCGGACAGCTGCTGATCCAGATCCTGGACCTGTCGTTCGAGAATGCCGCGCAGCTCCTCGGGAGGATTCTGTGCCAGTAACATTTTCAATCGATCGCGCCCGGTCTGCAGATCGCCCGCTTGTAGCGCCGCCATGCTGCCGTACCAGAGCGCCTTTGGATGATTGGGTGCAAGCTGCAAGGCGCGGTCGAAGAGTTGACCGGCACGCCCCCGCAGGGCGGTCTCATCGATCATCGTCAACGCTTCGCCCAGCCCGATCAGTGCCTCCGGATTTTCACCTCTCGTGAGATCATCGGCGCGCTGATACGCATCGCGTGCGCGCGGAAATTGACCGGTAGTCGCATAGGACCTGCCAAGCAACAGCCAGCCTGCGACGTCGTCGGGATTCTTCTCGAGTTTTGCTTCCAGCTGACGCAGCAGTGTCTCGACCTCCTTATCGGACGCGGCGGTTGCCACGGGCTTGGCATTCCAGTCCCAATTGCTCAGATGTAGATACAAGCCGACCGCGACGGCGCACAGGAGGATAGCCGTCAGAGCGCTGGCTACGCGCCGCTCGCGGCGTGTCGCGACGGCATCGACGTCAAGTTGCGGCCGCAACAGCGGCAGGATGAGCCACACCACTGCCGCCGTGAGCATCACGGCGCTCAGCACGATGAACAACGTCAAGGGGCACCTGCATCGGAGGAACCGGCCAATGCCGGGTCCGTTTCGGCGGGATCATCCACAGCAACGCGCGACTTACGCACAATGACGACAACCGCCGTGATGCCACCGATGATGACAAACAATAAAGGCGCAGCCCACAACAGCCAGGTCTGCGGCTTCACCGGTGGATCGTAGAGTACATAGTCACCGTAGCGGTCCGTCATGTACTGCAGGATTTGCGCATCGCTCTTGCCGGCAGCCATCAGCTCGCGCACCTGTCGGCGCAGATCGGCCGCCAGCGACACGTTCGAGTCGGCAATGGACTGGCTGCGGCACTGGACGCAGCGCAGTTGGTGAATGAGATCGTTATAACGTGATTGCTGCGCGGGATCGTCGAAGGCCGGCGCCGTATCGATAGCCCGGGCAAGCGGAATGACGCAAATCAACAGGGCGATGACAAGCACGCGCCTCATCGCGAGGTCCCGTTGCCTTTGAGGCGCGGCAGGAAGTCGCGCTCCCATACTTCCATGGTCATCGATGAAATATGTTTGAAGACGACGTTTCCCTGCGAGTCCACCAGAAACGTCTCCGGCGCACCGTACACTCCCCAGTCGATTGCGACACGGCCTTCCCCGTCATAGGCGTTGGCTACGTAGGGATTGCCCAATTGCTGCAGCCAGCGCTGGGCCTGATCGCGGTCATCTTTCCAGTCCACGCCCACAATGGGCACCTCGCCGCGTTGCGCGATGGCCAGCAGGGCACTGTGTTCATGCCGGCATTCGGCGCACCACGTTGCCCACACGTTGAGCACGTACGGTTTGCCCGCAAAGTCCGAACTCGACACCATCTTCGCGGGATCTTCAACGGACGGAAGCTGCCATTGAGGCGCCGGCTTGCCGATCAGCGGCGATGGCAATGTTTGCTTGTCGCGATCGATGCCGACGTAGAAAAAAGCGACGAGCGCAGCGAACAGCCCGATCGGAATCAAATAGCGCCACATGGTTGTCAGACCGTTTCAGCGTGGCGAGCGCGCACTGCGGCATCCGCAGTGACTCGTTGTCGATAGCGTCGATCGCTGGCGGCGATCAATCCGCCGATTGCCATGACCAGGGCGCCAAGCCAAATGAAGCGCACCAGCGGCTTGTACTGCAGGCGCAGGCTCCATGCACCATCGCCCAACGGCTCGCCCATCGCCACAAACAGATCGCGACCCCAGCCGGCGTCGATACCTGCTTCGGTCAATGGACTGTTCTGCACTCGATAAGTGCGCTTCTGCGGATGCACGACGGCAACCTGCTTGCCTGCTCGCGAGATGACGACTTCGCTTTCGATGGCATCGTAGTTCGGCCCGGTGACGTCGCGAATGCTGTTCATTCTAAAATCATAGCCGGCAAGTTGCGTGCTCTGCCCCGGCCGCAGACTGATGTCCGAGTCGTGGTGCCAGGACTCCACCGTGGTGACGCCCAGCACGAAGATTGCGAGTCCAAAGTGAGCCACGCTCATGCCCAGCACGCCGGCCGACAGCGAATGCCCCTGGCGCAGTCGTGTCACCGGCTCGATGAGCGCTGACAACGCGACAGCGAATGCGGCGATGAGTCCCACGGCTGTCAGTAACGAGTGCCATTCGTACACGGCCAGCGAGAGGATCAATGCGATCACGACGGCGGCGACGAACGCGGCCACCAGCAGGGTCCGGGTACGATTGAAGGTTGCACGCTTCCATTCGGCATGCATGCCGAGCGTCAGCAGAAAGATCATCGGCAGCATGGGAATCAGGAAAGCCACCGAGAAGTACGGTGGACCCACAGAAATCTTGCCTGCCTTCAGCGCATCGAGAAACACCGGGTACAAGGTGCCCAGCAGGATCAGACCCGTGGCCGCGACGAGCAGCACATTGTTCATGAGCAGGAACGACTCGCGCGACACCACGGCGAACCCGGCGTTCGAGCGAAACAGAGAAGCACGCCACGCATACAAGCCGAGCGCACCGCCCACGCAACTGCCCATGAAGACAAGAATGAATAATCCACGCCCAGGATCGCTGGCGAACGCATGTACGGACTCGATGATGCCGGAGCGCACCAGGAACGTGCCGAGCAATGACAACGAGAATGCGGCGATGGCCAGCAGCAAGGTCCAGCTCTTGAACAGCCCGCGCTTTTCGGTCACCGCGAGCGAATGAATCAGCGCGGTGCCGATCAACCAGGGCATGAACGAGGCGTTTTCGACCGAATCCCAGAACCACCAGCCGCCCCAACCCAGTTCGTAGTAGGCCCACCAGCTACCCAGGGCAATGCCGATGGTCAGGATCAACCAAGCCACTAGGGTCCAGGGGCGCACCCAGCGCGCCCAGGTCGAGTCCAGCTTGCCTTCGAGCATGGCGGCGACCGCGAACGCGAACGGCACCGAGAATCCGCACCAGCCGGTGTAGAGCATCGGCGGATGAATCGCGAGTGCCGGATCCTGCAACAAGGGATTGAGATCGCGACCATCCAGGGCGGCGGGCCATAAACGCTCGAAGGGACTCGAGGTCAGCAGAATGAAAGACGCAAAGCCGACGCTGATGAAACCCAGCACACCGAGCACGCGACTGATCGTGATCTGCGGAACGTGGGTACCGCGTGCAGCCACCGCGACCGTCCAGATCGACAGGATCAGCAGCCATAGCAGCAACGACCCTTCATGCGCCCCCCAGATCGCAGCGAAGCGATAGAACGTCGGCAGCTGCGAGTTGGAGTTCAAGGCGACATACAGAACGGAAAAATCATTGACGTTGAACGCGTAGGCGAGCGATAGAAACGCACACAAGGTCATGACGAACTGGCCGGCCACCGCACGGCGCGTCACCACCATCCAGTGCGGCTTGCGCAAAGCGGCACCGCCGAGGCCGAAAAAAGCTTGGGCCAGCGCCAGGCAGAACGCCAGGATCAGTGCGAAATGGCCGAGTTCGACAATCATGACGCGATCAACGGTGGGCCGCGGGCGACGGGCGACGGGCGACGGCCAGCAGCAACGGGAGCAGCATGAACGAGTCAACGTGGCCGTTGCCCGTCGCCCGTCGCCCGTCGCCCACCGGTTTAAGTCTTCGTTTCATGCTAGCCCGCCGGTTGCGTCATGGCAGTCGTTGAGGTCGGTGTGCCGGTTGGCTTCTCGTGTTTCTTCTTCAGCATGTCGGCGACATCGGGCGGCATGTAATTCTCGTCATGCTTTGCCAGCACTTCCTCGGCGACGAACAGATTGCCATCGAGCTTGCCGCGCGCGATCACGCCCTGCCCTTCGCGAAACAGATCCGGTAACACGCCGGTGTAGCTCACCGTCACGTCGTTGGAGAAATCGGTGAGCACGAACCGCGCTTCCATGCTGCCGGTGGCACGTTTGAAACTCCCTTGGGTCACCATGCCGCCCACACGAAACGCACGTCCGGCAGGCGCCTTGCCCGCACTGACATCCGAGGGCGAAAAGAAATACTGCACATTGTCCTGGAAGGCTTTGAGCGCAAAGCCGACCGCGCCGCCCACGGTCAGCAGGACTACGGCAACGAGGGCCATTCGACGCTGCCGCGGCGTCATGGCGTCTCGGCCGTCTGATTGCGACGTGTCGCACGCTGAATCTGCGCCTTGAGCTCACGGCGCGAGAACCAGAGATTGCCGGCGAGAATCACCAGCGTCAGTCCGTAGCAGGACCACACGTAACCGGCGTAACCCCCCATGGCGAAGAATTCACTCATGCGACTTGCCTGCTCTCTATGCCTTCGATGCTTCCCATGTCGATCAGGTACCCGCGGCGACCGATGCCAGCCAGCTGGCATTGCGTTCGCGGCGGAGAATCTCGGCCCGCACGCGATCGCACAGCACCGCTGCAAAATACAGCATAAACGCCAGCATCATCAGCAGCAGCGGCCACAGCATGGGTGAGGCGATGGACGGTGCTCCGAGCTTGGAAATGCTGGGCCCCTGGTGCAGGCTATTCCACCACACGACCGAATACTTCACGATCGGCACGTTGACCACGCCGACGATCGCCAGAATCGCGCCCGCCCGATCCGCGCGTTGCGTATCGTCGAACGACGACCGCAGCGCCATATAGCCCAGGTACAGAAACAGCTGGATCAGTTCCGAGGTCAGCCGCGGATCCCATTCCCACCAGGTACCCCACATCGGACGACCCCAGATGGAGCCGGTCGCCAGCGCCAGCACGGTGAACCAGGCGCCGATCGGTGCGCAGGCGGCAGCAACGGCGTGCGCCAGCTTGATCCGCCAGATCAGGCCGATGCCGGCCGCAACGGCCATGATCACGTAGACCGACAGCGACAGCGTCGCGCTCGGCACGTGAACGTACATGATACGGAACGCATCTTTCTGCTGATAGTCCGGTGGCGCCAGCACCAATCCGCCGTAGGCGGAAATCACCATCAGGATCAGCGCCGACCACAGCAGCCACGGACGCCAGCGTGCCGCTATCGCGTAGGCATACGGCGGCGAAGCCAGCTTGTAGAACCAGAGCCACACGCGCTTAAGGGACCATCAAGAGCGACGCTTCAGGGAAAGCATTGAATGAAAACGGCATCGTCGACCTCCCAACCCATTGACCCAACCCATTGGCTACTCATTCCATACTGACCCGCATCGCCGCACTCATCGCGAATGGCCCCAGCGCCAGGCACAGTAACAACATGGCGGCGAGCAAGTTTAGCGGACCGGCGACCGCCTCGCCGTGCGTTGCCAGGTCCACGGCACGAGCGCCGAAGATCAGAACCGGCATTTCCAGGGGCAGCACCAGCAGTGCCAGCAACACGCTGCCGCGCCGCACGGCCACGGTCAAGGCGGCACCGATTGCTCCCAGTATGCTCAAGGTGGCGGTACCCAGGGCCAGCGAACCTGCCAGCACTGGCCAGACAGACACCGGCAACCCTAAGGCAGTTCCCATCCACGGCGCCATCATGACCAGCGGGAGCCCTGTCAATAGCCAGTGCGTCACAGTTTTGGCCAACAGCAGCAGTGCCAGCGGCTGCCCCGACAGCGCCCATTGCTCCATCGTGCCGTCCTCGACATCGGGCCGAAACAACGATTCGAGCGATAGCAGCGAGGCCAACATGGCCGCAACCCAGACGACGCCGGGCGCGATATTGCGCAGCTCGGACAGCGACGGACTGATCGCCAGCGGAAACAGCGTCGTCACCACGACAAAAAAGATCAACGGCTGTACGACCTGGTCCCAGTGGCGCACGGCCAATCGCAACTCGCGCGCGACCACCAGCATGACGATCTGCAGCAGACCCGGCTCCATCAGCGCCCCACTCCTCAATGCAGCCGCAACGAACGGGACTGCGGATGGTGTTCGAGCAGTGGCTGATGCGCGGCGGTCAGAATCGAGCCACCGCCCTGCAAATGTTCGGCAAGGCAAGACTCGACGCAGGCGATGCCGTCGACATCCAGATTCGTGATCGGTTCATCGAGAATCCACAACGACGCACCGCTCAGAATCACCCGCGCCAATGCCACACGACGTTTCTGCCCCGCCGACAACGAGCGTGCCGGCAGATCCGCGCAATGGGCGATTTGCAGTCGGGCCAGCGTCGCCTGAGTCTGTTCAAGCGATACCTGCCGTCGCATGCCCACGCTGTAACGAAGGTTTTCCAACGCGGTCAGCTCGGCTTTCAAGGCGTTTATATGCCCCAGATAGGCAAGCTGGCGATGGAAGGCGTCGCGATTGGTGCGCAGCGCAGCGCCTTGCCACTGGATCTCACCCGATTCCGCTTCGATCAACCCGGCCACACAGCGCAACAGGCTGGTCTTGCCTGCACCGTTCGGGCCCACGACCTGCAGCAACTCCCCGGGTTGCAGCGCGAACGACACGGCGCGCAGCAAATGACGTTCGCCGCGCCACAAATGCAAGCCGCGGACTTCGAGTCCGGCAGTCGTGCTCAGCGAATGCGATACCTCAGCCAGAGTGACCACCCATGTGGTGTGCCCGTTGAATTTGATATTGAATCGAAGCGGGCTTGAAACAGCGCGCTGCAGTGTAACAGAAGCCCCTTGCCCACCCGGCGCTGCAGCCGGTGTCGTGTGCGGCTAGAATGCGCGCCGCGTCAGCTCGTACTTAAGCGAGCTTCACAAGCGAGGCGGCACCGGCGGTGTGGCGGAACTGGTAGACGCAGCAGACTTAAAATTTGCCGATGAAAGTCGTACCGGTTCGATTCCGGTCACCGCCACCACCGTCCGCTCGCCATCCCTCCAAGTCTCGCGAAACGACGCGCTGTCGTTGGCAGAGCCAAGCTACAGGGAAGGCAATCCGCCAGGGAGTTGTCGGCGCGGGCGGGCGTCGCAATGCGGCGTCATGCATCGCACCGGGCATCGGAGCAAGCACTGTGGGAATGGAGGCGTCGGCCGGAATTGAACCGGCGTACGCGGTTTTGCAGACCGCTGCGTAACCACTCCGCCACGACGCCGTGCCCTAGCAGCCTGTCGGACTGCTAGAAAGCGCAAACCCCGGCATGCGCCGGGGTCAGGCAAGAAAAACTGGAGCGGGAAACGAGGCTCGAACTCGCGACCTCAACCTTGGCAAGGTTGCGCTCTACCAACTGAGCTATTCCCGCTTGGGTGTCGAAACCGCCGACATTCTAGGGCCGGCACCTTCAGTGTCAAGGTTAAAAATGCAGCCGCCAGCGATGATTCGGCGACGCAGCGCACGGCATGTCGTATGGCCGGCGCGCAACGGCCGCTCAGCGATCGCGCGATTTCATCAGGTCCGGCCAGGCCGCCTGCAGATAGGTCACCATCGACCACAACGTGAGCGCCGCCGCGCTGACCAGGCACAACAAGCCCAGCTCGTACGCGGGAATGAACCAGACATCGCTGTGGAACAGCATCATCGACAGCCCCGTCATCTGGAAAATTGTTTTCACCTTGCCGATCGACGACACCGCGACCTTGCGCCGTGCGCCGACTTCCGACATCCATTCGCGGAGTGCCGAGATCGTGATTTCCCTGCCGATGATGACGGCGGCCGTGACGGTAATCAGCAGACGCGGATCGAAATGAATCCAGCGCAGGATCAGGGGTTCGTGGCTGACGAGCAGGATCAACGCCGTAGCGACCATCAGCTTGTCGGCGACCGGATCGAGAAATTCGCCCAGCGCCGAGGTCTGTCCGAGCTTGCGCGCCAGATAGCCATCGAGCGAATCGGTGAGCGCCGCGAGAATGAAGACCCATGCCGCAGCGGCCTTGCCCCAGGAAAACGGCAGGTAGAACAGCACCACGACCAGCGGAATCATGATGATCCGCGCTACGGTCAGCACATTGGCGATCGGAAACTTCACTCAATTCCCCGTATGCAGGGTGTCGTAGATCGACTGAGCCAGTTTGCGACTGATGCCATGTACCTTCTCAAGATCGTCGATGCCGGCACGCGCAATGCCCTGCAGACCGCCGAACTGCCGGAGCAGATCGCGTCGCTTGCGTGGGCCAAGCCCGGGAACGGTTTCAAGAATCGACTCTCTGCGTGCTTTGGCACGACGTAAACGATGACCGGCGATCGCAAAGCGATGCGCCTCATCGCGAATTCTCTGTATGAGATGCAAGGCGGGCGAATCCGGCGCCAGTATAAGTGGCACATCCTCATGCGCCAAGAACAGCCGCTCCTGACCGGCGCGGCGATCCGCGCCCTTCGACACGCCGACCAGGGTGACATTGTCGATCTCGAACTCCCTCAGCACCTGGATAGCCTCCTGCAGCTGCCCAGGGCCGCCGTCGATCAGCAGCAGGTCGGGCAGCGGCACTTCGCCCTTCTTGATACGCGCGTAACGCCGCGTGAGCGCTTGGCGCATCGCGCCGTAGTCATCGCCCGGCTCGATGTTCTCGATATTGAAGCGTCGGTAATCGGCCTTGATCGCACCTTCCGGCCCGAACACGACACAGGAAGCGACCGTGCGCTCGCCCATGGTGTGACTGATATCGAAGCATTCGATGCGCTGAGGCGGCGCTGCCATGCGAAAGACCGCGCCAACGCCCTGCAGTTGATCGCTGGTGGTCGCTTCGGTGGCGCGCCGCATCTGTAGTCCCAGTTCGGCATTCGTGCGGGCCATTTCCAACCAGCGTGCGCGCACGCCTCGCACGCCATGACGGATCTGCACGCTGCGTTGCATTTGCTGAGAGAGCGTGGCTTGCAACAGGTCCGCATCCTCGACAGCCTGGCTGATCAGGATCTCACCCGGCGCCTCGCGACCCAGGTAGTACTGAGCGAGAAATCCCGACAGCAACTCCCCGGCCTCTGCCAGACCCGCCTTGGGAAAGAAATTCGTCGTGCCAAGATTGCGACCGCCGCGGATGAACACGATCGAGACACAGTGGTCGCCCCCGTTGGAAGCCAGCGCCACCGCATCGATGTCTTGAATCGCGCTGCGCGTGACCGACTGCGTCGAATGAATCGCCTTGATGCCGTGAATTTGATCGCGCAGCCGCGCCGCCCGTTCGAATTGCAATTCGCCTGCCGCCTGCTCCATGCGTTGCCCGAGATCGTCGAGCAGTTCCGCGCCCCGACCTTCCAGTACCTTGATGGCGTCGTCGACGTCCTGGCGATAGCTCTCGGTCGAAATCAGTTGCACGCACGGACCGGAACAGCGCTTGATCTGATGCTGCAGGCAAGGCCGCGAACGATTGGCAAAGAAGGAATCGGTGCAAGGTCGCAGCAGGAACAGCTTCTGCAGCAGCAACAAGGTCTCACGCGTCGCCCGCGCGTTCGGGTAGGGCCCGAACAGCTTGCCCGGCAGCTTGCGTGTGCCGCCGCGATAAAAACTGATGCGCGGATAGTCATGGTCGGTCGAGAGATAGAGATACGGAAAACTCTTGTCGTCGCGCAACGCCACGTTGTAACGCGGCTTGTGGCGCTTGATCAGGTTGTATTCGAGGAGCAGCGCCTCGGTTTCCGAGGCGGTCACAGTGACTTCGACATTCGCCACCTGCGCGACCATCGCCATGGTCTTGGCGCTCTGCGCCTTGCCGACGAAATAGCTGGTCAGCCGATTCTTCAGATTGCGCGCCTTGCCGACGTACAACACGTCACCGTCGGCGTTCATCATCCGGTATACCCCCGGACGCTGACTGACGTTCTGCAGGAACAGCTTGGAATCGAACGTGGACATCGGGCGCGTACGAATCAGTCAATCTTCATGAGCACTAAGCAGCGCTCGCGCGCGCCGGAACACGGCTGCGAACATTTCCGGGGTGAGGCGTCGAGTCTGCGTGTTGTAGCGACTGCAATGATAAGAGTCGATCAGCACTTGGCCCGCCGGTAAGCGATGCTCGGCTGCGTGCGCGAACAGGTATTCGCGGGCTTTCAGGCCCAGCGCCTTCAATGTGGCGGCATGGGCGACCGATCCCAAGGCCACGATGACTGAATGACGGGGCGCGTGCTGCAAATCGGCTTGCAGATAGCGATTGCAGGTCTGGATCTCGATGGGCAGCGGTTTGTTCTCCGGCGGCACGCACTTCACCGAATTGTTGATGCGACAATCGATCAGCCGCAGATCGTCGTCGGCCGAGACCGATTCGGGACGCGTCGCGAAGCCGAATTCATGCAGGGTGCGATACAAAAGAATGCCGGCGTGATCGCCGGTGAAGGGGCGCGAAGAGGCGTTGGCGCCGTGAAAACCGGGCGCCAGCCCGGCGATGATGAGCCGCGCGTTCGGATCGCCGAACGGCGGTACGGGTGCATTGTAGTACTGGGGGTACTCTTTGCGTGCAGCAGCCAGAAAATTCGCCAGTCGCGGACAGTCGGTGCAATTGCGATCGAACAGCACGCCATCCGAAGGCCACTGGCCCGCACCGGCGCGAAATTCAGCGGGCGGCAGATGCGTGACGGTACGGCGCGGCGCTTGGCGGGCAGCGGCTTTGGAGACGGTTCGTGCTGGCATCGCCACAGTGTAGCGTGCGTGGCGAAGCGTTGGGCAGCATGGGAAGACAACGGCATGCGCGCATGCCGTTGTCAACAAGTTCCCCGCTCAGATCGGAGCCGGGTCAGATCGGGCCGGCTCCGCTCGAGAGGGGGCGATGGCCTCAGAACTGATTCATCGTATTGTGTTTGCCGCCGGCCTTGAGTGCAGCTTCACCGGCGAAGTATTCCTTGTGATCGTCGCCGATATCCGAGCCGGACATGTTCTGATGCTTGACGCAGGCAATACCCTCGCGAATTTCCTTACGCTGCACGCCCGCAACGTACGCCAGCATACCCTCTTCGCCGAAGTAGCCTTTTGCCAGATTGTCGGTGGACAACGCAGCAGTGTGGTACGTCGGCAGCGTAATCAAATGGTGGAAGATGCCGGCGTCGCGCGACGCATCGTGCTGGAATGTTTGAATGCGGCGATCCGCTTCCTTCGCCAGCTCGGATGCATCGTAATCTGCACTCATCAGTTTGGCGCGATCGTAAGCCGACACATTCTTGCCGTCCTTGCTCCAGGCATCGAACACCTGCTGACGGAAATTCAGCGTCCAGTTGAACGACGGGCTGTTGTTGTACACCAGCTTGGCGTTCGGCACGACCGCGCGGATACGATCCACCATGCCCTTGATCTGGCCGATGTGCGGTTTCTCGGTTTCGATCCACAGCAGGTCGGCGCCGTTCTGCAAACTGGTGATGCAGTCGAGCACGCAACGATCTTCACCGCTGCCGCTGCGGAACTGGAACAGGTTGCTGGGCAGGCGCTTGGGGCGCAGCAGCTTGCCACCGCGATTGATGATGACGTCGCCGTTCTTCATGGTGGCCGGCGTCACTTCTTCGCAATCCAGGAAGCTGTTGTATTGATCGCCGAGATCGCCCGGTTCGCAGGTGTAGGCGATCTGTTTGGTGAGGCCGGCGCCCAGGGAATCGGTGCGGGCAACGATAATGCCGTCATCGACGCCCAGTTCCAGGAACGCATAGCGCACGGCGCGAATCTTGGCGAGAAAGTCTTCGTGCGGCACGGTGACCTTGCCGTCCTGATGACCGCATTGCTTTTCATCGGACACCTGGTTTTCGATCTGGATACAGCAAGCACCCGCTTCGATCATCTGCTTGGCCAGCAGGTAAGTGGCTTCGGCATTACCAAAGCCGGCATCGATGTCGGCGATGATCGGCACCACGTGCGTCTGGAAATTATCGATGCGGCTCAGCAAATCTTTTTCCTTGGCCGAATCTTTGGCGCTACGAGCCGCATCGAGATCGCGGAACAGACCGCCGAGCTCGCGAGCATCCGCCTGGCGCAGGAAGGTATACAGCTCTTCGATCAGCGACGACACCGAGGTCTTTTCATGCATGGACTGATCGGGCAGCGGGCCAAAATCGGAGCGCAACGCCGCGATCATCCAACCGGACAGATACAAATAGCGACGCTTGGTGGAGCCGTGATGTTTCTTGATGGCGATCAGTTTTTGCTGGCCGATGAAGCCGTGCCAGCAGCCCAGCGACTGAGTGTATTGGCCGGAATCCTTGTCATAGGCGGCCATGTCCTCGCGCATGATCTTCGCGGTGTAGCGCGCCACGTCCAGACCCGTGTTGAAGCGGTTCTGCAGACGCATGCGCGCCACATATTCCGGGCTGATGGCGCTCCAGCTCGGGCCATTCTTGGCGATGATCGTGCCGGCTTGATCGGCAGTGCTTGCATAGTTCGACACAAAGTCCTCCTATCGAGATGGATCACAAATTCTGGCGATAACGGACACTTCCCCTCATGACGCTGCTGTCGACATGGCCATGAGGAGTCCTCAGTTGTACGGACAGATGTACGGACAGATTTCGACCCGCCGCACCTGTCCGACGAATCCATGCCGGGTCTGACAGGTCATGCAATGGTTGCAACCTTAGCGGGTCGCTATGCCGACGTAAAATATATGTCGCGAGTCAAATCAATACCTGATAAATATGGGAGATGGAACTCCGGCATCTCCGCTATTTCATCGCCGTCGCCGAAGAAGGTCATATCACTCGCGCCGCAAAACGCCTTGGAATTCAACAGCCTCCGCTGAGTTTTCAGATTCAGTCTCTGGAGCGTGAGCTGGATGTTCAGCTGTTCCGACGGTTGCCGCGGGGCGTCGAGTTGACCGAAGCAGGTATGGCTTTCCTCGAACGGGCACGAGGCATCCTCGATCAGGTGGAGCGCGCGCTTGCGGCCACGCACCGCACTGCGCGTGGCGAGCAAGGGCGCGTTGCGGTCGGTTTCACCAGCTCCGCACCTTTCCACCCTTTCGTGCCTCGCGTCATCCGCAACTTTCGCGAGATGTCACCGCTGGTCTCGCTGGTCCTGGAGGAAAGCGGCAGCAGCGAACTCGTGCAGGCGCTGCACAGTGAAGAGATCGATGCGGCCTTCATCCGCTCGCCAGTCGCCGACGTTCTTAATTTGCTGGTGCGACCCATCCTCGACGAGGAAATGCTGGTGGCTTTACCCGTTGGCCACGCGCTATCGAGCCTGTCGGCCGCCGCGTCCACTGCCCTGCCACTCACCGCACTCGCGAATGAAACCTTCATTCTGTACAAACGACCGGGCGGTCCGGGTCTGTACGACACCATCATCACCGCGTGTCGCGGTGCCGGGTTCAGTCCTCGCGTCGGTCAGGAGGCGCCACGCATCATTTCGACATTGAGTCTCGTGGCCGTGGGACTGGGCGTCTCGATCGTTCCTGCGTCGCTGCAAAGGTTGCAGATGGATGGTGTGGTCTACCGACGCCTCGCCGCCAACTCGCAATTGCGAGCCCCGCTCATTCTTGCCTGTCGACGCGGCGAAAACTCGGCAGCCGTGCAGCGCTTCATCGACCTGGTGCAGACTAGTGCCGAACACGTTACAACGACTGGCATTCCTGGCTAGTTGCTCATCGGCGTGCCGCCGACCCCGAAGCATGAAACGCATTTCACCGCGTGCCACCCGGGTACATGGATGTACCCCGCCGCGAACGCGGCGAGAGCTGAGCCCATGTTCATGAAAATGGGTCACACTTTTTGCTCGACTCTACGACCCTCGTGACAGGGCCGCTCATGCACATCTGCTGCACAAGGAGGTGCCCCACAGGGATTTCCTACGGTCACGAATGCCGTGGGCGCAGGAAGCGCTGGAACGGCCGGTGCTCCGCGGCATTCGTGCGTCCATGCACGTCAGAGTCCGATGGGTCGTTTCCAACTAGATGCATCACTCGCATTGGCGCAGAATTACCGCGCTCAATCATGCACCGTTAGACTGCAGACTTCGACCGTTCCGCCTCCATGTCCCGACAGCGCCTGCTGCTTGTCAACAAGCCTTTCCATGTACTCACGCAGTTCACGCGCAGCGATGGCAAAGCCGCGCTCAGCGACTTCGTCAGCGCGCCGGATCTGTATCCGGCTGGCCGGCTCGACTACGACAGCGAAGGACTGGTGCTGTTGACGAACTGGGGAACACTGCAGGCAAGGCTGGCGGAGCCGCGCTACAAGGTGTCGAAGACCTATCTGGTGCAGGTGGAACGAATCCCGACCGCGTCTGCCATCGAGCGACTGCAGAGTGGTGTCGAACTTAACGATGGCATGACGCGCCCGGCACAAGCACAACTCATCGATGAACCGGCATGGCTCTGGCCGCGCAATCCCCCCATTCGTTTTCGCAAGGACATTCCGACGCAATGGCTATCGTTGACGATCGGTGAGGGTCGCAATCGCCAGGTACGCCGCATGACCGCCGCCGTCGGACATCCCACGCTGCGACTGATTCGCTGGTCGATAGGACCCTGGACGCTGGCGAATCTTGCACCCGGCGAAAGTCGCGCGGTGGATCAGTGCGAAGTGCTGCAATTCATGCGAGTTGCCCATCGTGCTGCGCCTGGCCCCGAAGGATGAAACTTCAAGCTCATCGTAGCCACGCGGGCACATGGGCCGTTCCCGCGTTTCGTGCGCTCCACGGCATTCGTGCGTCCATGCACGTCAGAGTCCGATGGGTCGTTTCATACTAACGCGCCCGGTCGGGTGACAAACCGAGCGTCGCGTGTAACAGCGCAGGCTGATCAGCGTCGCGACGGCGGATGCAGGCCGGAGATCCGCATCGCCAGCTCCAGTGCCTGTTCATAGTTCAGCCGCGGATCGACCTGTGATTTGTAGGCGCGCGCCAGATCCGTATCGGTCAGACCGCGCGCGCCACCGGTACATTCCGTCACGTCCTCGCCCGTCAGCTCGAAGTGCACGCCACCGAGCCAAGTACCCAGTTCGCGGTGAATACGGAAAGAGGCTTCCAGTTCGGTCACGATGTTGTCGAAGCGCCGCGTCTTGAGACCGGAACTGGCTGTCTCGGTGTTGCCGTGCATCGGATCGCAGACCCACAGCACCGGGCTGCCGGTGGCCCGCACTGCCTGAATGAGCGGCGGCAGGCGCTTCTCGATATCTTTCACACCCATCCGATGAATCAATACCAGCCGGCCGGGCTCGTTGTTGGGATTCAGCGTGGCAATCAGCCCCTGCACCCACTCGGCGCTCATCGACGGTCCAATCTTGATGCCTAACGGATTGGCTACGCCGCGAAAAAACTCGACGTGAGCACCGTCCAGAGCGGCGGTGCGCATCCCGATCCATGGCATGTGCGTCGACAGGTTGTACCACCGATCCCGTCGTTCAATGAAGCGCGTCTGCGCCTGTTCGTAGGGCAGCAGCAACCCTTCATGGCTGGAGTAGAAGTTGACCCGGTTGACTTCATGAATCGGGCTGCGGCTGGCCGCTTCGAAGAAATCGAGCGCATCGGAAATCGAATGCACGATCTTTTCGTACTCGGCTTTGAGCGGCGAGTGACGAACGAACTCCAGGTCCCAGTATTCGGGATGATGCAGGTCCGCAAATCCGCCATCGATCAGCGCGCGTACGAAGTTGAGCGTGAGCGCAGCCCGCTCGTAACCGCGCAACAGCAACTCGGGATCGGCCTCGCGCTCTGCCGCGGTGAATCCCGGTCGATTCACGATGTCACCCCGATAGGTCGGCAGCGTCACTCCGTCGCGCGTTTCGGTGTCGGCGGATCTCGGCTTGGCGTACTGGCCCGCCATGCGCCCGATACGCACGATCGGCTTTTTCATGCCGTACAGAAGCACCAGGCTCATCTGCAACAGGATCTTGAGCTTCTTCGCAATCTTGTCCGACTCGCAATCCTCGAAGCTCTCGGCGCAATCGCCCCCCTGCAGCACGAACCGCTCGCCGCGCTGCGCCGCCGCGATCTGCTCCTTGAGAGCCTCGATCTCCCAAGACACCACCAACGGCGGCATGCGGGCAATGGATGCGACCGAGGCTTCCAGGGCTCCCTTGTCGGTGTAGATCGGTTGCTGAGCGGCCGGCTTGGTCTGCCAGCTCGCCGGGTGCCATTCGACCAAGTGCGGATTGCGCGTCATAGGCGCGGATCGTAGCACTAATGTGAAACAGCGACTCGGGCGTCCTGCCACTCGCGCTGTGGCGATGACGGGAAAAGGCGTGACTTTTCCCGCATCGCTCGCCGCGTTCGCGGCGGGCACATCCATGTGCCTGAGGTGGCA
>JAIBJL010000587.1 GCA_020029545.1 Gammaproteobacteria bacterium | reverse complement strand
ACGACAGCACCGCTCGCCCCATCCACCAGATTCACCACCGAACCCAATCGGTCACGGGCATAGAGCAAATGCAGTCCTTCCTGTTCTTCGCCCTCGGCGAAATACCTGGCCGTCACGTTGTCGCTGCCGTCGTGCGCCTGGCATAGCCTTGAGTCACACCAAAGGTAGTAATTCGTCACAGGCTGGGGGGTCTGCGCCTGCGTCGTGATGGCAATACGCCTCCCACGCCCGTCATAGGTGTAGCTCGTCTTGTCGCCGCTTGAAATATTGGTCACGCTTGCCAAACGTTGCGCCGCGTCCCACGTAGCGGTTTGGTAGCCACGAAGAACAAATAAAACTCGTCAGTAACCGGTCAAACCAGGCCGTTCTTTAATATTTTCCAAGGTCGCGTACTCTCCTCGCGTGATGACCAAGCAACGAGGAGACGCGACGATGACGACGACGGTATCGACACCGACCACCGGCAACAAGCAAGTCCGGCGCAGCGCCAGCGAATGGCGCGCGCTGATGCGGGCGTTCGCGCGCAGCGGCCTGAAGCGCACACAGTTCTGCGAACGCCATGGGCTGGCACTCAGCACCTTCACTTGGTGGCAAAGCCGTCTGCGCCGTGAGTCGGCCACGCGGGCCGTATCGGAGGCAACGCCATCGCCGGTGGGCGCGCTGTTTGTCGAACTCGCCCAGGAGGATAAACCGGTTGCTGCAGCATCGGCGAACTGGGATGTGGAACTCGAACTCGGCAGTGGCGTGTTTGTGCGCCTGAGGCGGGGAGCGTGCTGAGCGTGGCGCCGGGACGGCGCATCTGGTTGTGCACGCAGCCGACCGATATGCGCTGCTCGTTTGATGGCTTGTCCACGCGGGTGAAGCATCACCTTGGCGAGGACCCGCTCAGTGGGCACTGGTTCGCGTTCATCAATCGGCGACAGACGCAGATCAAAGTCTTGGCATTTGAGGATGGCGGTTACTGTCTCTGGAGCAAGCGACTGGAAGAGGGACAGTTCGCGCGCGGGCCGGCAGGGGTGGTGAAGCGCGCGCTGTGTCACACGGAGTTCCTGGCGCTGCTGGACGGCGTGGACATAGTGATAAAACGGCAGCGGAAACGCTACAAGAAAGTGGCATGAAAAGTAGCGGAAACACTATAAAATAAGCTGCATAATGATTCGCGATCGGGTAAAATATTCGCAGTTAAAAACGAGATAAGAATACCGTTGTCAACGGCGGTCCGCATCGCTGAATTGGAGCAGCAGAACTCGCAGCTGAGTGAGCAGCTCGCCGTGCTGAAACGGCAACTCGACTGGTTCAAGCGCCAGCTCTTCGGTGCGAAGAGCGAGAAGCAATGGCTCATCGATCCCGCCGTGCAAGGCAACCTGCTTGCCGCGCTTGGGGTGGCAACACCGCCCCCGCCACAGAGCACCCCCACCACGACCGTGACCTACACGCGCAAGAAGCTGCGCGATAACGCCGTGACCGACAGCGGCCTGCGCTTCGACGAGACCGTGCCGGTCAACACCATCGTGATCGGCGATCCGGCCATCGAGGCGCTCCCCGAGTCGGCCCGCGAGTGCATCGGCGAGAAGGTGACGTATCGGCTGGCACAGCGGCCGGCGAGCTACGAGGTGCTGAAGTACGTCCGCCGGGTCTACAAGATACTCGCCACCCAGGAAGTGGTCACGACCACCTCGCCCGCCACCGTGCTGGAGCGGTGCGTGGCCGATGTGAGCCTGCTCGGCGGGCTACTCACCGACAAGTTCCTCTACCACCTGCCACTTTACCGCCAGCACCAGCGCCTGAGCGCGGCCGGCATCCAGGTGAGCCGCGGCAGTCTGACGAACTGGTCGAGTCGGGCGATCGATCTGCTGGAGCCGATCTACGCCGCGCAGTTTTCGCATGTGCTGCTAAGCCGGGTGCTCGCGATGGACGAGACGCCGATCAAGGCGGGGCGTCGGGAGAAGGGCAAGCTGCGGCAAGGCTACTTCTGGCCGATCTACGGGGAGGACAACGAAGTCGTCTTCCCCTTCGCCACGTCGCGCTCACACAGTCAGGTGCAGACCTTCCTCGGATCCTTCACCGGCACGCTGCTGAGCGATGGCTATGAGGCGTATGCCGCCTACGCCAGGAACAATGCCGAGGTGACCCACGCCGAGTGCTGGGCACATTGCCGGCGTCATTTCGAGGGGGCCAAAGAAGCGGAACCCGCTGCCGTCGCCGAAGCACTGGCCCTGATCGGTAGGCTCTACCGGCACGAGGAGAGCATTCGGGACAATAACCTCGACGGCGAGCAGAAGCTTGCCTATCGCACGGCACACAGCGAGCCGATCGCACAGACCTTCTGGCGCTGGTGTGATGCGCAGTGCCACCGGCCGGATTTGGTACCGAGCAACCCGCGGAGCCAAGGCATTGAAGTATGCGCGCGAGCGTCGCGTCAGCCTGCAGGTGTTCCTCACGGATCCCGAGGTGCCGGTCGACACCAATCATCTCGAGCGGGCACTGCGCGTCATTCCCATGGGGCGGCGCAACTGGCTGTTCTGCTGGACTGAGCTTGGCGCCAAACAGGTCGGTATCATTCAGAGCCTGATCGCGACCTGCAAGCTGCACGGCGTCGATGTCTACACGTACCTGGTCGATGTGCTGCAGCGCGTGAGCATCCATCCCGCGAAGGACGTCATCGATCTCACGCCGCGCGTGT
>JAIBJL010000033.1 GCA_020029545.1 Gammaproteobacteria bacterium | reverse complement strand
ATCTTGCGACCGGTCAGGCCGCAGTCGCCCTGCGGGCCGCCGACGACGAAGCGCCCGGTCGGGTTGATCAGATAGTTGATCTTCTTGCCGAGCAGTTCCTTCGGCAGCACCGGCTTGATGATTTCCTCGATGACGGCTTCCGACAACGGGCCGTGCTCGATTTCCGGATGATGCTGGGTCGACAGCACGATGGTATCGATTTCCTTCGGCTTGCCGTCCACGTACTTGATCGTGACCTGCGACTTCGCATCGGGGCGCAGCCAGTTGAGTTTGCCGTTCTTGCGCAGTTGGGCCTGGCGTTCGACCAGGCGATGCGCCAGATAAATCGGCAGCGGCATCAGATCCGGCGTTTCGTCGCAGGCGTAACCGAACATCAGACCCTGATCGCCCGCACCCTGATCGAGGTTCAGTCCACGGCCTTCGTCCACGCCCTGCGCGATGTCGGGCGACTGCTTGTCGTAGGCGACGAGTACCGCGCAACCCTTATAGTCGATGCCATAGTCGGTGTTGTCGTAGCCGATACGCTTGATCGTTTCGCGCGCGACCGACTGATAGTCGACCGTGGCATTGGAGGTGATTTCGCCCGCCAGCACGACCAGGCCGGTGTTGCACAACGTTTCGGCAGCGACGCGCGAATACTTGTCCTGCGCCAGGATCGCATCGAGGATGGCATCGGAAATCTGGTCGGCAACCTTGTCCGGATGGCCTTCGGAAACCGATTCGGAAGTAAACAGAAAGCTGGAGCTCATGGGGCGTTCCTGTGCTGGGAATGATAGGGGGTGTCGGTGTCTGGTGACTGGTCGAGTGCGGTCAGCCGGCTTTCTTCAAGGTCAGCTGCCTGCCAAAACTTGCCTGGTAGCGCCGTTCGAACTCAGCCGCCGTAAAAGTGTGATTCTGGGTGCCGCGCGATTCGATCTTGATCGCTCCCAGCAACGATGCAATGTGACCGGTGGTTTCCCAGTCCAGCCCATGCAACAAGCCGTGCAGCAGACCGGCGCGATACGCATCGCCGCAACCCGTCGGGTCGACGATCTGCTTCGGCTTGGCGGTCGGAATCGTGATTTCGCGACCCTGGGTGTAAATCACCGACCCTTCGGCGCCGCGCGTGACGATCAGTGCCTGCACCTTACCGGCGATTTCCTGGGCGGAAAGCCGCGTCTTCTCCTGCACCATCTGCCATTCGTAGTCGTTCACGGCAACCCAGTTCGCCTGGTCGATGAAGGCGCGCAGCTCATCGCCGCTAAACAGCGGCAAACCCTGGCCGGGATCGAAAATGAATGGGATCTTGGCCGCGGCAAACTGTGCTGCGTGTTGAATCATGCCATCGCGCCCATCCGGCGCCACGATGCCAATGGCGACATCCTTCGCATGACCCACCTGGTTCTCGTGCGACAATTGCATCGCACCCGGATGGAAAGCCCAGATCTGATTGTCATCCAGATCGGTGGTGACGAATCCCTGCGCGGTATGTTCGCTGTCGATCAGCTTGATGTGATCGCGCGGCACGCCGGTCTTTTTCATCCAGTCTTCGTATTGACCGAAATCCTTGCCGACGGTCGCCATCGGCAAGCCCACGTCGCCGAGCAGATGCAGGTTGTAGGCGATGTTGCCGGCGCAGCCGCCGAATTCGCGGCGCATCTGCGGCACCAGGAATGACACGTTCAGCATGTGAATCTTGTCGGGCAGGATGTGTTCCTTGAAGCGCCCCTGAAACACCATGATGGTGTCGTAGGCAACGGAACCGCAGATCAACGCGCGTCGCGAAAATTGGCTGGTCATTATGTGGTCGTATCCTTGAAAGCGTCCGGTCGGGTGGATGCAATTCTCAGGCCCGAGGGCCCAGGCCCCGAAAACCGTGAGTCGTCCTTGCTCGTCAGCGGCGGCTCGTTGAGGCGCCGTGCGACCGCGAAGATCGCAGAGCTACCCTGCTGATCCGGGATGCCAGGGACGACGTTACGGCTGCCTTGCCAGGGCCGCTCTCCAGCAGCAGCGTGTACCCGTCTTAACAATTCGCCTGTTTGTTGGCCAGAGGTCGACACCCGCTGCGGGCCTTGCCACCCAACAGTGCCTCGCTCTGCCACTCGCAATTGAACTATACCCAGACCCGGACCTCGACGGCGGATTGTATGACATCCAGCCGCCCGCGGTCGCGGATGATCGATTCAATCTCGCTGGTATCCTCGCCGTGCTTAATCATGCTTATCCAGTCTGCAGATGGCGACGGCACGGGATCAAAAACGTCGACCACGTCTCAAGATCGCGACGAAAGTGCCTATTTAGGTACTTTTATACATTTAAATCCGGGGCTTAGAAGACGAGTCTGGCGCATTGCAGGATTGCGGTGAACCGCATCGGCATTTCGCGCGTTGAGTCGCACAACTACCTCTGGCCGGCATTCGGATGATAGAACTCCCAATGAACGAAGAGTCCCGCCGCACGACTTCCATAGCAAAGGACGGGCATGGCAGCAACGGCGACGGCATGAACGCCGACCCGAAGTCCCGTTCGCCATCCACCGGCATCGGCAGCATTACCATTCTGCTAGTCGAAGACGAAGGCATCGTTGCGCAGGATCTGAAGGAGACCCTGATCCAGCTTGGCTATCGTGTCATCGGCATTGCCAGTGAAGGCGTGGAGGCGGTACGCCTAGCAGAAGAGCTGCAGCCGCAGTTGATCGTGATGGATGTCGGCCTGCGCGGCGAGGTCGATGGTATCCAGGCGGCGCATATGATTCAGGAGCGCTCGCATATTCCGGTGATCTTCCTGACCGGACACCGCGACACGGAAACGCTGCGTCGCGCCGTCAGTACCGGTCCACTCGGTTACATCATCAAGCCGTTTCAGGAAGTCGAATTGCGCTGTGCGATCGAGGTCGCTATTCACAAGCATCGGGCCGACGTCGCAATGCGCGAACGCGAAGAAGCCCTGCGACGCAATGCCGAGCTGATGGAAAGCCTGTCGCTGGTCGATGAACTCACGCAGCTCAAGAACCGGCGTGGATTTTTCGAACTGGCGGAACAGGCGTTGCGCGTCGCGAAGCGCGAGCATTATGCGATGGGCCTGTTTTTCGTCGATCTGAACGGCTTGAAACAGATCAACGATACGTTGGGTCATCTGGCGGGCGACCAGGCATTGCGCGATACCGCTATCGTCCTGCAACAGACATTTCGCGACTCGGACATCATTGCCCGCATCGGCGGCGATGAATTCGTTGCACTGGCGCACGTAACCAAGGACACCGGTGCCCTGCGCAACCGGCTGCGCGAACACCTCGCGGAATTCAATGCACGCAGCAGTCACCGCTATGTGCTCAACGTCAGCATCGGCACGACGATTGTCGACATCGCCACCGATGACGACATTCAGGAATTGATCGCACGCGCCGATGCGGCAATGTACGAAGAAAAACGCGCGCTGACAGGCGCTCCACCGAATTCTTAGATCCTGCATACTCCGGTTTTTAACGACGCAGCCTGCAGCCGGGACCTGCAGGCTTGGCCCACATCGAGCGACCGCGGTCGCCAACGGAGCATGTCTTTGAGCGCCACGATTATCGACGGCCGCGCCGCCGCCGGACGCCTGCGGCAGCGCATTGCCGCCCGCACCGCCGAATTGACCAAGGAAGGGCTGATCCCTGGCCTGGCCGTCGTGCTGGTGGGTGATGACCCCGCCAGCCAGATCTACGTTGGCAGCAAGACGCGACAAGCGCAGGAGGTCGGCATCCACCATTTCGATCATCGGTTGCCCGCGACGACCACGACCGCCCAACTCGTCGGCCTGGTAAAGCAGCTTAACGAATCGCCGGAGGTGCACGGCATTCTCGTGCAACTCCCCTTACCCGCGGGCATCAACAGCCCCCAGGTGCTATCCACGATCGACCCGGCGAAAGATGTCGACGGCTTCCACGCTTGCAACGTCGGTCGTCTGTCGCTCGGTGAAGAAGCCATAGTCCCCTGCACTCCGCAGGGCTGCATGATGCTTATCAAGGAGGTTCAACCGGACCTGGCAGGCCAGCGCGCCCTGGTCATCGGCCGTTCGAACATCGTCGGCAAGCCAATGGCCCAGTTGCTGCTGCGGAACGACTGTACGGTCACGATCGCTCACTCGCGCACCCGCGATCTACCCGCCCTGTGCCAGGAGTCCGACATCGTCGTGGCGGCAATCGGCAGGCCGAAAGCGATCGCGGGCGACTGGATTCGCCCCGGCGCCATCGTCATCGACGTGGGAATCAATCGCGTCACGGATGACAACGGCACATCACGATTGGTCGGCGATGTCGATTTTGCGAACGCAGTGAATCGCGCCGGGGCAATCACACCGGTGCCAGGCGGCGTCGGACCGATGACCATCGCCTGCCTGCTGATGAATACCGTGCACGCAGCGATCCGCGCTCGGCTGCGCAGCGGCAACACCGTGTGAAGTGCCAGTTGCCGCTGGATTGTCCGGGAACTTACTCGGCTTCGTCAGGTGTCGTCGAATTGCTGCCGATAGCGACGAACAGCTTGTCCAGCGTGGCATAGAGCGCCACCCGCTCTGCTTCGCTCAACGTCATCAGGAACTCAACCTGCCGCTTGCGTGCCACCGGCATCACGGTCCTGTGCAGATTCTTGCCGGCAGCAGTCACCGTAACCACCACCGGTGCAGCCAGCGCTTCGGTCGAGCGTGAGATACGATTCTTCGCGATCTTCATCTTGATGAAGCCGCGCTTGGTCAACTCACGCAGCGTACGGCTGACCTGACCCTTATCCATGCCGCTGCGGCTGGTCAGCTCCGAAAAGCGCAATGGTGAGAATCTCGTGGTCAGGGCCAATAGTCGCCACTCTGGCAGGCTGAGATTGAACTCTTCCAGATATCGCTTGGTCAGGTTGGTGCGCAGTGCATTCGACAGCCGCGTCAATCGGAAGGTCAGAAAGTCTTCGACATTCAGGTTCGTACCGTTACGTGACAGGTGCTGCCATGGCGAGGCAGGTGACCTGGAAGAGGTCTTCTTAAGGGTGCTTTTTTTCAAGAACTTCTCGTGGGCATGGCCCGAATACTGGGATGAGTGCTAATTCTGCCGTATCGGCGCACAAGTTGAATAGCAAAATCCTCGGCGATCAGGACAAATCCTGCGCTCTATGCGTCTATTGCTTGGTCGACCGACCGCTCATGGCCATATGCAGGGCGATATGCATCAATGCTGTCCGCAGCTTTCCCGTCATTGCACCGTGGCAGAGCAACCATTGCTCAGTGTGTTGGCGGTCACACGAACGCGATCATCTACGTTGCCAAGGCAACATGCCCGCACTGAAGTTGCGTGCCAGTCACGTGCCATTCCAGCTTGGCATGAAGGCGATGTCATGCTCGACGCATCCCGCGTCGGGCATGTCTCAGGTTGCAACTGCAATAGTCCGCCGCATCTTGCTTGGGGTGATGCGTATCCGGATCTTTACCACCATGACCCGACAACCCTCCCCGCCAGACTGAACGGCGTTTTATCGGAACAGCGTTGCGCAGATTGCGCGTGCCGTCCACTGGATGCCTGCGTGCGCAGCACCAAACGCGCGCCGGAGAATTGATGATTCGAGGGAAGGTTGCGTGCTATCTGGTTGTTCGGCCGGGCGAGTCGCCAATACGCGACGTACCTATATCACGACGATGTAACGCAGCGCCGACAACTGCGGTAAATATCCGATGCATGTCGCAGGACACGCTGCTATTTTTCGCAGCGACGCAAAATTCCTGATTGCCGCGGAGGGGTAATGACACAGTTCAATGAGCGCAACCGCGTCGTTGAAGAATGGTTACGTTTGCCCGAGTCGCGCCGTCGTCATGCAACGGATGCCGTAGCCTTCGCCTATCGCCTGGTGCGCGAGCGTCCCGATATTTTCTGCGATCACGAGGCGAGTCACGAAAACATCGTGGAGTGGCTGCAGCCTTACCTGAACAGCAAGCTGGAAAACGGCTCGGGCAACTACACCATGTCGGCACGCTGATTTTTGGTCCGTTGGCCGGCGCGCGACCACGAATGCCTCCCATGACTTCGCACCCGATCCCGAGGGATGAAAGTAGCCTGCTTGCCATTCACTAATCACCACTCACCTTCATCCTAGGCGCCTTGCAAGGCCTGACTGATGCCGGTGATCGAAGCCAGCAGAGCTGCCAGCATTTGGCGATCCTTTCGATCGCCCGCGCGCCAGCGGCGCAGCAGATCGACCTGTACGAGATGTATCGGATCGATATAGGGACTGCGCAGTTTCACGGATCGCTGCACCGTCGGCTCGCCATCCAACAAGCGCGCGCAACCCTTGAGTTTCAGCACGTGCGTTTTCGCCAGTTCATACTCCGCACGCATGAGCGGAATGAAGCGACGGTACTTCGCTTCTACCAGTTCGTCGTAGAACGCAGCCATGCTCAGGTCGGCTCGCGCCAGAGCGAGCTCAACATCGTCGATGAGATTCTCAAAGAAATACCAACGCGAGTACATGTCGCTCAATAGCTCTGCGCCCAGCTGCTCGCTCACATCACGCAATGCCGAACCGGCGCCGAACCATCCGGGCAGCATGTAGCGGCATTGCGACCAGGCATGCGTCCATGGAATCGACCGAAGTGCCGGCACACCAGCGGCGCGTTCGCTGCGTGTCGAGGGTCGCGAACCGATCTGCATGCGCTCAATCACATCGATCGGCGTCAGCTGCCTGAAGAACTCGTAGAACTCGGGATCTTCGTACACCAGCGAGCGATAGGTACGCACGCTGACATCGCCGAGCTGCTCCATGGCATCACGCCACTGCGGATCGACGTGCTCCGCCGGCAGCACACCGGTATTTGCCAGTGACAATGCATTGAACGCCTGCTCCAGACCACGCAGCGCCAGCGGCCGCAAGCCGTACTTTTCCTTGATGAGTTCGCCGGCTTCGGTAATGCGTAGTCGTCCGCGACGCGCACCCTCGGGCCCGGTGCGCACCAACACCTCGGTGCGCCCCCCACCGCGACCGAAAGCGCCACCCTGCCCATGAAACAGCGTGAGATCGATACCTGCTTCCGACGCCGCTGCAAAGACGGCTTCCTGCGCCTTGCGCACCAGCCAACGGGACATGACGATGCCGGAGTCCTTGTTGCTGGCTGAATAACCGATCATCACGTACTGGTGGTTGCCGCGGGCCAGCAGATGCTTGCGATACACCGGCTCGGCGAGCAATTGGCGCATCACCTCGCCGGCGCGCTCCAGCGCGACCGACGACTCGAACAAGGGCGCGACATCGACCGGCACATCGCCCGAGCGGCGGTCGGCGGTATCGGCCCAACGCGCCAGCACCAGCACCGACAGGATGTCGTCGGCGCCTCGCGTGGAGCTGACGACATAAGGACCGATCGCATCGGGGCCGTTACGGTGACGACAGTGCGCCAGCGCTTCGAATACCCACAGCGTCCGTTTGCCGGTGGCATCCAGCACGCTCGACGGACCTTCGTCGCGCTCGATGGCCTGTCGCAGGCGGACGATCCGTTCATCGCGCGAATGCGTGGACCAGTGCGGATCGCCGAGCCCGGCCGCAATCACGGCACGATGCACGCCGGCGTTCTGCCGGATGTCCAGAGTCGCCAGATGAAAGCCGAAAGTACGGGCGCGACGCATCAGGCGCAGCACTTGAAACAGACCCGCGTGCTCACCCTTGTTCTCACGCAGGCTGCCGGCGATCAACTGCAAGTCGTCAAGAAACTCACTTGCCGTTTCGTATTGGTTCTGCCGACTCTCATAGGTGGCGCGCAGCCGTTCCAGCAACTGGCCCAGAAAGACGCGATAGGGCATGCGATCGTGGCGGGCCGGCGTCAGCGTGCCTGCGGCGGGCAGCACGGCCATGTAGTGATCGATCCGCGCCTGCAACTCGGCACTGATGCCGACACGCGTGGCGCTTTGCGAAAGTGTTTCCTGGAGTTCCTGACAATCCAGGAAATAGTTGTTCACGATCAACTGCTGATGGCGAGCCACGGTTTCACGGATGGTTTTCGAATGCACGTCCGGATTGCCGTCCATGTCGCCGCCGACCCAGGAGCCGAACCGCAGGATTTCCGGCAGATCCAAGGTGGCCGCTTCCGGCCCGTAGACTTTCACCAGCGCGGCAGCAATCTCCTCGTAAAAGACCGGCACGATCCGGTACAGGATTTCCACCACAAAATACAGCACGTGCTCGCGCTCATCCGCGATCGTCAGACGTTCGCGCGAATTCTCGGCAGTCTGCCAGCCAGCGGTGATTTCGGCCCGCACGCGATCCCAGATCACACGCGACGCGGCAGCGGTGCGCGACAAACCCAGGCGACTCAGCAGCAGCTGCGCGACGCGCTGCTGCTTGCGCAGAATGGTGCGACGGGTCGATTCGGTCGGGTGCGCGGTGAGCACCGGCTCGATCCACAATTCCAGCATCAGGCGACGGATGTCCGGCAGTGACAATCCCTTGCTCTTGAGCTTGAAGATGGCCTCTTCGATGCCGCCGGGCTGCTTCGTGTCCTCGTTCAGATACTGGCGACGACGACGGATGCGATGCACTTTCTCCGCCATGTTCACCATCTCGAACCAGGTGGCAAACGCCCGGATCAGATCGCTGGCCCGCTCGGCGGGCACATCGCGGGTACTGTTAACGAGATCCGAGGCACACTCGGCATCGCCCTGACGGCGTGCAATGGCGTCCTGTCGATCTTTCTCGACGGCCTGGAACAGTGCTTCGCCGCACTGCTCGCGGATGACTTCGCCGACGAGTGCGCCAAGCAGGTGCACGTCTTCACGCAGATCGGCGTCTTTTAACGGGAACGAAATATCCTGGCGGGGCATGGAGCGGATTCTACCAGGGAACGGCGCAAGGCCGGCTTTGCCGGCCAGTAGGCTGCCGTGGGATGCGAGAAGGCGCATATCCCGAATCCCGATCCGCGTCCTGCCACTCACCACTCACGATTCACCACTCACTGATCCTGGCAGCTTGCTCGCCGCAAAGCGCACCTCCTCCGCCGCACGCCGAGGCCATTCATAATGTGGCACGCTGGCACGCTTAACGAACCCGGAACAAAAATCGTCATGACCTCCCTTGCCCAAGTGGCGATATTCCTCGCCGCATCCGTTATCGCCATTCCGTTGTTCCGCAAATTTGGACTGGGCTCGGTACTGGGCTATCTGGCCGCAGGCATCGTGATCGGCCCGTGGGGCCTGCGCATCGTGCAGGACGCCGCAGGCATTCTGCATGTGGCGGAACTGGGCGTGATCCTGCTGCTGTTCGTTATCGGGCTGGAGTTGCAACCATCACGACTGCGCGCCATGCGTCGCTCGGTCTTCGGGCTGGGCTCGTTGCAGGTGGCACTCACCACGCTGGTGTTCACGCTGGTCGCCCTCGCCTGCGGACTGACGACCGGCACGGCATTTGTAGCAGCGTTTGCGCTATCGCTGTCCTCCACCCCGATGGTGCTGCAGTTGCTGGCCGAGCGGGGACAACTGAAAACACAATACGGCCGTTCGGGCTTTGCGATCCTGCTTTTCCAAGACGTTGCCGTGATGCCGTTACTCGCCATCCTGCCGCTGCTGGGGAATCAAGCGGAAACTCACAGCCTCGGCAGCACCGTCACGGCGGCCGGCAAGGGCCTTGGCGTCTTGCTGCTACTAGTGTTTGGTGGCCGTTATGTGCTGCGGCCTGCCCTGCGCGTGATTGCGGAAACCAAGGTCAACGAAGCATTCACTGCCGCCGCGCTGCTGGTCGTCATCGGTACCGCGCTGCTGTTCAACGCAGTAGGGCTGTCGATGGCGCTGGGGGCATTTGTCGCGGGCTTGCTGCTGGCGGACAGTGAGTACCGCCATGAACTCGAAGCCGATATCGAGCCTTTCAAGGGCCTGTTGCTGGGACTGTTCTTCATGTCCGTGGGCATGACCGCCAATCTCGGACTGCTGGTGAGCCAACCCCTCGTGGTCGCTGCACTGGTCGTATCGCTGTTGGTTCTGAAAGCGCTGCTGCTGTGGATCGTTGGTCGCCTGAGCGGCCATTCGCAATCCGACTCGCGCGGTCTCGCCTTTGCGCTGCCACAGGCCGGCGAGTTTGGCTTTGTGCTGTTTTCGCTGGCGGTAACCTATGGCGTGATGGAACCGTCGCTGGCCGATCTGCTGGTGATCGTGATCACGATTTCCATGATCGCCAGTCCATTGCTCATGATGGTGCGCGAGCGCATCGAACATGTACTGAAGCCGCCACCGCCGGCATTTGACGTGATCGAATCGCAGGAAGGTCGGGTGATCATCGCCGGCTTCGGCCGCTTCGGACAGATTGTCGGTCGCGTGCTGCGGATGCGCAAGATTCCTTTCACGGCGCTCGAGGCGAGTGTCGCGCAGGTGGACTTCGTACGGCGCTTCGGCAACAAGGTTTACTACGGCGACGCGTCGCGCATCGAGGTACTGAATGCGGCGGGTGCGGCTAACGCCGAGGTGCTGGTCATTGCCATCGACGATGCCGAGGCCTCGGTACGCGCCGTGACACTGGTTCGCATGCAATTCCCGCATCTCAAGATCCTGGCGCGCGCACGCAACCGGCAACACGCCATCCGGCTCATGGATCTGGGCGTGCATTACCTGATTCGCGAGACACTGCTGTCAAGTCTCGATATGGCCCAGCAGACACTGGAAACCCTTGGCATGTCGCGCGCCGAAGCGCTCGACAGCATTCACCGTTTCAAAGCACACGACGAACGTGCCCTGCAACAACAGCGCGAAGCACGCGACGATGAACAGAAACTGATTCAGAGTACCCAGCAGGCCGCGCTGGAACTGGAACAGCTGTTCGAAACGGACGAGGCCCGTGAGGAGCGGACCGCGAAGCTGGCGAAGGTGGACCGGAGTTAGTGAGTCGTGAGTGGTGAGTGGGCAGAGGAAGGTGGATTCGGGATTCGGGATTGGTTTGGATTCCGACACCGGGCTGCTGCTCTTAGTCGAGTCCCGAGTCCCGAGTCCCGCGACGCCCACCCACTCAACACTGGAGTCGCACGCATGCAGACAGGTGCGCGCGTCAGTTCGTTTGCCGGCTAACGCGCACGCCTGTCGGCTGGCGAATGCGGCGAGGACGGTGGGTATGCTCGGGCGGACCCATTGGTTGTATCGCCGCAGCTTGTGGTACACGCCGCCGCACGATTGGGGCCGCAGCACATGACAGTTCTGATTCGCTGCGCATACCGCGTTAGTGACTCGCTGATTGACGCGAGATATCACTCTTGAATGAGAGTGTGCCAACACACCGGGTGTCGCCGGAACATACCCACCATCCTCACCGCATTCGAGGAGTGCGCTGGTCGAGTTCTTCTCACTCGGCGTAGCAATGCCACTATGGCGTGAAGGGAATTGGCTGAGAATCCGGAAAGAACTTACCGAATTTGTGTAGCTTCAGCGACTTCCGGACAAAAAGGTAGCTCAAAGATGAGAGCCTTCGGTCTGCTGCAGGATCAAACAGCACCTACGCATCAAGGCATTCTTCGGCACGTCGGAGAACGCCGTCAAAACGCAGACGATTCGCCCCGCCATCCTTGTCGCCATCCCTGTTCGCCAGCAGCCGCGCGCAACCCTGCCCTTCCCGCCGCGTAAATCAGCGGGCGCCTATGGTCATCGAATTCAAATCAGTCTTGACTGCGACGGTGGCGCCCGCGCGCCCAGCGGTAGCTCCAGCTGGTTCTGATCGGCAGCTGCGCGCTCCAGATGCGCCAGGATGCTCGCGACAATCTGCGCCTCCTCGATGCTAGCCACGATACGCAGCTTGCCGCCGCAGCGGGCGCAGCCTTCGATCTCGATGCCGAACACCCGCTTGAGTCGCCGGGCCCAGTTCATGGCCACATGACGCGGTGTCGCTGGCTGCGGCGACTCCGAACCGGACTCCTTCGATGCTCCCACGCCGCGATGGGCCGGTGTCACCAGCGCCCGCAGCCGGCTATGCGGCGCGAACACACCGTGGTAGCGAGTCAGATGCATCCGCGGTGGGGGAATGAGCGCCGCTAGCCGAGCCATCAAGTCCACGGGTTCCAGCACAATGTGCGTGGTGCCGTCGCGGTACGGTGTCTTTGACGTGAAGGGAATCACTAATGCCGCGGGCGCATGGATGCGCAGAAGCGGCCAGCGTGTAGCGCACCTGCCCCGATGCGGTCAGCGCCAACCGCTCGGTGGACACGGGTGGACGGCTCACGTAGCGGCAAAGTCGCTCCAGCTTCGCGCGCTGACCCATCGCAATGTCGATTCCGGCATGTAGCGAGAATCCACCCGATTGAGCTGCGCCGTTGCGCGCTTCATCCAGCTCTTGTGCCCGCGCCGGCATGCTCTGCAGCGTGAACAGTTTCTGCCCCGCCCTCGGTCCCACGGCGATGCGGTAGGTGATCGAGTGGCCTATCAGATCGTTCAACCCGGAGCCGCTCGCGTCGGTGGACAGCCAAGCGTTCTCGCTATCGCGTTCGACCAGGCCGCGCTGCTCCAGTAAATGCCCGATGCGTGCGGCGATGAGTTCGATAAGGATCTGCAGATCCTTTGCTCCCGGCGCGGACACATGGCGGAACACCGGCGGATCTGTGCCCTCGGTGCGATACACACCGTCGAGGAAAATCATGTGGAAGTGCACGTTCAGGTTCAAGGCTGAACCGAAGCGCTGCACCAGTGTCACTGCGCCGGTCTTGCCGGTAGTGCGCGTGAGCCCGGCCTTGCGCAGCAGATGATCTGAGATCGTCCGGTACACCACACCCAGCACCAGCGTCAGCGCCTGTGAATCGGTGGCCAGCAGGAACCGCAGCGCATGCGGCAGCGACAGCACCCATTGTCTCAGCGGTCGCTCGGGCAGTACCTCATCGGCCAGCAGCGCCGCAGTCTCGGCCATGCGTCGCGCGCCGCAGGACGGGCAGAACCCGCGTTTCTTACAGCTGAAGGCCACCAGCTTCTCCGCGTGGCAGCGCTCGCAGCGCAGTCGCAGAAAGCCTTCCTCCAGGCGGCCGCACTTGAGATAGGCGGCGAACTCTTCTCGTGCCTGGTGAGAACGCTGGGTGTGTTCTGGCGAACCCTCGTTGGAGAGGCACCGAACCCAGTAAACAGCCACCTTCGTCCCGTCAAGCCACCTCAATGCGGCGCGGGGTGCTGATGGTGACTCTGCCACTGAGCAAATCGTGCGGCGAATTGCGCTGGACGATAGGTGAGACAACCGAAGCTCTCGCCAGGACATACCCAGTGGGCTCGCCAAGCACGCGATCGATAGATACGCGCGTCAGCGAAGCGGCGACTGCACCGAACGTTGTGATGAGACTACGGAAGCTCTCACACAGCGGGCTGGCCAGGAAGCGATCAATGGACGCGCGCGTCAGCGAAGCGATACACACGCGCCGCCAGTCAGCCGACCGCCTGAATTGTCCGAGCGTAGGCAGTGTGGACCAATGTCTCGATTGTCTTTTCGGCGCGCGGTGCCAGCAGCAGCCGTAGCATGACGTCATCCGACGAGCGCGCCGGATCATCGATCAGAATCTGCTCGATGAAACGCGTGACGCGATGCTGCACTTCATTGATGAAACGCAGTTTGGGCGCGTCGATATCCTGGGTGCTGTTCGGACTATAGAAATTGCGCCCGTCGAGCGTCAGTTCGTACATGAAGCGCGTCAGGAAACGCGCTTTGTCGATGGCCGACAGGTCCCTGAAGCTGCGAATTTCCGAATCGATATTCATCCGGCCTCCCTCCTTGACGAGACATCTTCCCCGGCTGCGCGTATCGCCTGCAACCGGCAGGCGCCGGGCGGCGCCCCGCAGCCGATGAGCGGCGCCGGCCCACCGGCATAATCAATAAAAGAAGACCTGGTTCACCGTTGCAGTGGCAACGACGACTGTCTATCCGTTCGGCAGGAAATCGATAGGCTTGGTGACGGTAATCGTACCCACATCCAGCGCCGCGAAACGCAGCAGCTTGATGCGCGCCACCAGCTTGCGCTCCAGCTCCGGATCGTTGAGCTCGCTCGACACCACACTGCACTTCGTGATTTCGCCGGCCGGCGAGATCGTCAGCTCCAGCACCAGTTTGCCCTGGAGTTCCGGCTTGTCGCGCAGCGCACGGGTGTAGATCGAATAGATGGCACCCTTATTGCGATCGAAGACCGTCGTTATTTCTTCCTCGCTACGTGAGGCCTTGGTGTTGCCGGAACCACGGCGGACACCATCATCAGGCTTCGCCGACAGCACTGCCGAAGTCACCTGCGTCGTGTTGTGCCCTTCCAGCGACCCGGCGCCGGTACCGTAGCCGCGACTCAGGCTGGCCGTATTGATGCCACCGCTGCTCGCACCCACTTTCGACGTAATCATCGAGCGCTCGGCGCTGGTCGTCTCATTGACCTTGCCGGTCAGGTTCTTGGTCATCGCGGCCTTGTCGAGCACGGTGTTGTCGCGCAGGTCGGCGAGCTGGTCCTGCAACTTGAGCAGACCCGACTTCTGTGCTTTTGCGCGCGCATCCTCAACGGGTTTCGGCTTCGGCTCGACCTTGACCGGCTCGGGTTTGGTCTCCGGCTTCACTTCCGGCGGCGGAGGCGGTGGGGGCGGCGGTTTTTTCTCCAGCAACAGCTTGACGACGCGATCCGGAATATCCGGCGCCTTCACGCGCGTCTGTTCCGGCACCGGCAATAACGTGATCAGGATGGCCAGCACGACGAACACACCCAGCACGACGCGCAGGATCTTCTTGAACCGGCGCTCGACATCTTCCGTCGGCGACCAGGGCAACTCGTACTGACGATAGTACGGCGCGAGCGGCATGGCGTTGGACTGGCTCATCATGCACCTGCCGGTCTGAGCGAGGCCGTGCGCCCCGCAGCGACATTGGCAGGAGAGCGATCGCGACTGGTGACTGCCAGCGACACCTTGCCGTAGTCGGCGTCGGTACAAGTCGCCATGATCTTGCGCAGCACACTGTATGGCGTGTTGCGATCACCGAGAATCGTGACCTCGCGTTCCTTCACTTCCTGCTGCGCGGCATCTTTCAGCACGCTGTCGGCCTGCGCCTGCAGCGCGGCCTTCAACTGCGGAATCACCGCGTCTTGTGACGCAATCAGATCCTTGACCGAGATGATCGAACGGCCATCGACCAGCAGATCGTCCTTGGTGATCATCACCACGACGGTCGGCTGCGGCTTCTTCTCCGAGATCGATTCGGGTATGGAAATGTTCTTGGTATTCGGCAGCACGTCCACGTCGGAGGTGTTGAACAGCAGGAACACCACCATGATGGTGAGAATGTCGATGAACGGCACCAGGGTCATGTGACCGCCGGGACCTTCACGATGAGCGCGTTTGCGATGGCGTTTGATGCGGTAGGAAGTCATGTCGGCGCGTCTCCCACCGAGACATCGGGGAACAGTTCGCCCACCGTCCACTGCGAGCCTGCGACTTCGAATACCCGAACCTTGTCCATTACCTGTACCAGCGTGTCGTATTGCACATCCTGTTCAAGCAGGATGGAGGCGTTGGTCTTGTCTGGATACTTGGCCTTCACCTGCATCAGGAAGTCGGACAGCCCCTTCAGATCGTATGCCGCATCGACGAGCGGCAATTCCTTGAGCACTCCGGTGCCGCGATCGGCGACCTGGATCGACTCCTTGCGCACGATGACTTCCAGATTCAGCCCTTCCGGCAGGTCCGGCACGGCCGAATCGGCGCCCGGCAGATTCAGCTCCAGGATGTTGGTGCGGGTGAATACCGCCGTGAAGATCAGGAAGAACACCAGGATGACCATCATGTCGATCATCGGCACGACGTTCAGCTCGTTGCGCCCGCGATAGCGCGCGTGATTGCGCGATACGCGTCGCGCGGCTTTGGACTGTGACATCGTTAGCGTCTCATCGAGAGCGTGTCGGCGCGGGAACTGCGGGCATCAGCCGGCGCGGGCCGTACGACCTGCAGGCGTCGCTTCTTCGCCCTCGCTGTCCTGACGGCGTTCGACGACCGAGTTCAGGAACTTCACGGCCGCGATTTCCAGGCTGTCGATCAGCTTGGTCGCCTTCGCTTCAATGAACATGTTGGTGCACAACAGCGTGATGGCAACCAATAGACCCGACGCCGTGTTGTTCATGGCCACCGAGATGCTGGCGGCCAGCAGCGAGGCCTTTTCGGCCGGATTGACGCTGGCGATCGCGCTGAAGGCGCCGATGAGGCCGATGACCGTGCCCATGAGACCGGTCAGCATGCCGATGTTGGCGAGCGACGCCAGGTAGTGAGTGCGCTTTTCGATGCGCGGAATGATTTCGAGCATGCTCTCGTCCATCGCCTTTTCTATGTCGTCGCGACGACGGGCGCTGGGCAGGCGAGCAATGCCGTAGTTGAGCACGGTGGCGATCGAAGCCTTCGAGCGCGAGGTGATCGCGACCACCTGCTTGAAGTTGCCGGCGCTGATCAACGGCACCAACTGCTCCCATAGACGCTGATTGGAAAAGGTTTCCTTCGTCAGGTAGATGAAGCGCTCGATCGAGATCGCGACACCGACGACGAAAATCAGCGCCAGGGGATAAAGGAAGATCCCCCCCTGCCTGAAGAAATTCACTACGAAGTGATAGAACTCCACGTCGATAACTCCTATGCCATGCCGGTGCGCGAGTGCGCAAGTTGCGTTAGGTCAAACACGAATGCTGCGATCTACTTCTCAGAGCCGGTAGCCGCCGGGGCCGCAGTGCCGTCTTTCCCGGTCATCGCACCGTAGTACGTCACTTCACGACGAAAAACGTCACGGTCCACCGGCGTCAACACTTCATCCAGCAACGAATTCAAGGGCTGCGGCGGCAGATCGCCAATTTCGGCGCGCTTCCAGGGAACGATGTACAGAACCTTCGGCAATTCACGATTGCCGGTCACGATCGTGGTATCGAGGTCCAGGCGATCGCTGCCGGGACGACGGGCACCCGGCTGCGCAGGCGCAGCGGAGGTTGCCGGGTTCGCCTGCGAGGCGGCAGATGATTTCGCGGCCGACGATTTCGCGGCTGATTGGGGCGCCGGCGCGGCGACTGCAGGCATGGCATCGGTGCTCGCGGGACGTTGCAGCGACGGGTCCGGGCTCTGGGCCGGGCTCTGGGCCGGTGCGGGCTCCGCGCCCAGTGCAATGCCGGTGGCGGCCAGGCTCAACCATAGCACCGCGAACGAGCGCCGTGCGCCGTGTGAACGAATCCGATGGCTGGCGTTCATTCCGCCCTCGCACTGCGGCCATTGTTGAGACGCGCTTTCAGTTCCGTGACCCAGCCACTGACCTTGGCGTCAGGTGAGGCCGCCAGGGCGAGATACTTCTCGTACGCTTCCAGTGCACGCTGCGGCTGCTGCAGATACAGATCGCACAGTACACCCAGGTTCAACCAGGCGCTGGCATAGTTTTCATCGAGTGCCAGTGCACGTTGGTAGGCTGCGTCGGCTTCCCGGAAACGGCCGAGCCGGCGGTACACGACGCCGAGCTGGTTGAATGCGGGCGCACTGCCGGCATTGCGTGCCGTCGCATCCTTGAGCGTTTTCTCGGCAGCTTCGAGCTGACCCGCCTTGACCTGAAGGATCGCCAGGTTCACCAATGGCGCGGCATAGGTCGGATACGCGGCGGCGACCGCTCGAAATGCATTCTCGGCAGCACCGGCGTTGCCGCTGTTGAGCATTGCGACCGCATCGCTGAACTGTCGCGCGGCTTCGGCAGGCACTGCCACATCGGAACTTGCCGATGATCCCTGTTGCGCAGCGCTGTTCGCTGCGGCTTTGCTGCTATCGCTGCCGGACGATGCTTCCTGCAACGCCGCCGTGGTCGCTGGGGTACCTGCGGACGAGTTGTCCGACGGCACTGCACCGGCCGGCACGGACGCATCGCGGACGGACGGCGTTGAGCCGCAGCCCGACAGCCACAATGCGGCACTGACGGCCAGCACGGTAAGGTCAGCGTAACGTCGGCACATACTCTTCACTGATCTCGCCTTTCGCATAGCGCGCCGGCTTGAGCTTTGCCAGTACTTCAAAACTGCGGCGGATCGATTCGTCATAGACGCCGTCGCCGGTGCGCCGCACGTTCACTTCATGCAGCTCGATGGCTTTTTCCTCGAACGGGAACGCCTGCTCTTCCAACAGCACGTCGTACTGTTCGCGCGCCTCGGCATCCAGGCCCTTGGGGCGCTCCGAAGCGATCAGATCAGCGCCCAGCTGGCGGTACAATTCGGCCATACCGAAAGTCGATGCCGTGGTCACTTCCGCCACACCGTAGTCCAACGCCCGGCTATACGAGGCGAGCACCTTCTCCATCGCCTTGCGCTTGGCTTTGAGCGACTTGTCGAGCGGCACGACCAGCTTGATGGCATTGAAGGCGGCGACTTCCGGATCCACCTGTTCAAGCGTTGCTCGCGCGGCGAGGTACTTGCTGCGCTCGCTGCGTGCCTCACCCGCCGCCTTGTCGGCCGCGATGATTTCCGTCAACCACTGCGAACGTCCTTTGGCATCGTTCTGCTGTTGCGCGAGATCGGCAATCTTCTGGCGCGCTTCCTGCGCAGCATCCAACGGACGCGGGTACTGCTTCACGTACGCGGCATAGACACGTGCCATGTCATTCGTGGACTTCGATTTCTCGTATAGCGTTGCCGCCTGCAACAGCGCCGCACGTCGATCGTCCGGAGTCTCCTTCGGCGCGGCGGCAATCTTCTCGAACTCGGCGGCGGCCTTAGGCCCGCGTCCGGTCTCGGAATAGGCGACCGCCAGCGAACGCGTGACTTCGGGCTGCAGTTCGTGATTCGGATACTTGCTGCGGAAACTCTCGAGCACCTGGGCGGCGCGATCCCATTGCTTGTTGCGGATCAGGATGCTGGCGGCATCGTATTCGGCATTCACACGAACCTTGGAATCCGGCGCCAGGGCACCGACCCGCAGGAAGTCGTCCACTGCGGCATTGCCGTCGCCGGCCGCTTGTTTCGCTTCCGCCTGCTTGTAGATCGAGGCAGCGATACGTTCGCTGATCGCGTTGCGATCCGGGTCCTTTGCCGGAAGATAACCTTGTACGCGCACGTAAGCTTGTTCGGCTTCGGCAAAGCGACCGCGATCGAACAACGAATGCGCAAGCAATGTCGCGGCCGTACGCTGATGCTTCGGCTCGACCGGCGGCTTGCGCTCCAGAATCTGTTGCGAGATTTCTATCACGCGGTCGAATTCGTTCAAGGCAAACAGGTCCTC
>JAIBJL010000586.1 GCA_020029545.1 Gammaproteobacteria bacterium | reverse complement strand
CCGCCCGGTGCGTAGACCTCGACCGACAGGGAGACGTTACGTCCTTCGTTAGCCTGCAACCCCCCGACGCCGATGATGTGGCGCGCCACTTCGTCGCCACGATCATTGCGGATTGTCACCAGCACCGAATATTCCCACCCCTCCCCGTTCGGTGGGTGGCGAAAGGTGCCCTCGACACGCAACGCACTGAACGTCGATTGTGCCCGTTTCTCCGCCACTGCCTTCGGATCGAAGCGCAGATGGTGCTGGCATTGCGGGCAGACACTCGAACTTTCCAGAATCGTCGACTTACAGTGCGGGCAGAGCCGAGTCTTCCCCGGCGCTGACGGTCGTGTGCTCATGCAGGAACGGGTCGGCGATCAGGGCTTTGGCTTCTCGTCCCAGCCGAATTCAGCCCGGCCGCGCATACGCGAGCCTGCGGCAACGGTCAGCGAACCTGCCTTCAGATCGCCATTGAGGATGCCGGACTGCAGCAATTCCACGCGGGCAGCCGCATCGATGTTGCCTTCCAGTTCGCCACCGATCACGACGGTATTGGCGCGCACACCGCCGAGCAGCTTGGCGCCGGCGTCGATGGTCAGATTGCCCTGCACGTGCACATCGCCCTTGAAGTTACCGGCAATGCGCACATGACCTGCGCCTTCGATCTTGCCTTCGATGGTCAGGCCGGCAGAGATAACGGATTCCTTGTTCGCGTCGCCCGGGCGCGACGTCGCAAGTGATACCCGCGAAGCGTCGAGACTGGCGACAGTCGCCGCAACAGGCTTCTCGATCTCGCGAGGGGCCGGTGGTGGCTCGGGTGCGTGGGTTTCTTTGCTGGACTCTTTCCACAATGCCATGACAGTGACCTCGTGCGTGATTTGAAATAATCGAGCAGCGTAATTACACAGCGAGTTCTGGAGTGTCAAACAACTTCGGCAGGGAATGTCGCGAAATGAGAGCCAAGGCTCATCGTGGCGGACGCCAAGCGAGAACTGCGGCAGGTTCCGGCTACCGCAAGGAGCCCGGATTCCGCCGGGCGGGCGGGGTCCTTGCGGGGTGGCTTTAACTCTTAACGGTCGATCGCGGTAGCGACCAGAAGCGCCAGAGTTCCCAGTACAAACCCGACAGCAATGACTAACATGTCTCCTCCTTATGTTGCGAAGCAACATTTTGCGAAGCAGCATAGCAGGCACCAGCATAGGGTCAAGGCTGTAGAGCCCTTGTATTGCGTCGCAATAGGAACGGCACTGATGAATGGAGGGCATTGAATTACATGTCGCGATTGCGATACTGGCGCATCCGGTCGCCCACTCGGTCCCGATCCTTCTCCCCGCCCTGTGACGATGGGCCGCCGCCTTGATCACTGTCGGCGGATCGATGACGGACCCGGTGTCAGCTCGGCTGGTCTCCCAATCGGGCAAAGACCCTCCAGGCCAGCATCGGGTATTGAATCCCTGGCGGCCTTGTCGAGATGCGCCATCCCGCCTCCGCGCTGCCCCGCGCTGGGTCAAGCGCAACTCATCTCGTGAATCAGTTGTGCGGATGGCCGCAGCTTCGTAAGCTCGCGGCCGGGTGACAGCGGGCGGCCGCAGGCGCCGGCACTTCAGGAAAGATGATTCGCGATCAACATGAGAACGCAATGAAAGTCGTACGAGGCAAATCCTTCAGCGGGCAGCGAGTGGTTCTGGACGGCAAAAGCTTCGTTGGGTGCCATTTCAAGAATGCCAATCTGGTCATCGAAGGCAACGGCCTGTTTGAAATGCAGGAGTGCAAGATCGAAGACGATTGCCGGCTGTCAGTCGAAGGTCCAGGACAGGTACTGCTGCATACGCTCAAGATGATGTTGCATTCCGGGGGTTGGATGTCGCAGGTGGCTGAGAATGTTTTCCATACTGTGCGTCAGCCGCCCAAGGCGCGGGCGCCAGCGGCCGGTCCCACGCCGGTCCCAGTATCCAGATAAGTGCCCAGGTAAATAGTGCCCAAGTAAAGGCTGATCATGGCTCGCAAGAAGACTGGTCGAGCGGCCGGCCGCAACGCTGCGCCAGCGCGCAAGGTGCGCAGCAAACAGACTGCCGCGATTGCGCTACCCAGCAGTGCCAGCAGGACGACGCCCCAGGGAAACTCTATCGATCCCCACCACCGCGTCGAAATCACCCGCGGCTCGGCGCTGCCATCGATGCTCGATCCGCAGCGCCGCGAATCCTGGGGTTTTGCGCGCGACGAGCGCACGCCCGATCCCTACATGATCGAACTCAACTTGCGTTATCCGGGCGGACTGAGCAAAGCGGCGCTCGCGTTTGCCGAGCTGCTCAAGGCGCTGCAGATCGATAGGCGCAGCGCGGCGACCAAGATCACTTCGTCGTATTTGCGCTGCCTGCTCACTGTCGAACAATGGAGCCATCTGATCGCACTGGATGAGCAATGGGAGGCCGATCGCAAAACTTCACTGGTGCGTGGCAAGTTGCCTTGGGTGCGCTGTATCTATCGGGTCTGGCCCGACTTCATTGTCCGGCCGCTGACCGATTGCTCGGTTGCCACAGTCAAGGCCGACGCCGCCATGCGCTCGTTCTCCGCTTCAGGGCGCAACATCGTATGGGCAGTGGTGGACTCAGGTGTGCAGGCGGATCATCCACATTTCGGTGCCGCCGGGGATGCAAGCTGCCATCGGCTGCACAACCTGCAGGTAGCAGATCTGCATCGCGACTT
>JAIBJL010000251.1 GCA_020029545.1 Gammaproteobacteria bacterium | reverse complement strand
GTGGCTGGTCGGAGAATAGACACTTGCCCTGACGCGCGCTCAAGCACGCAACAAGCCACCGCTCACCGATTCGGCAACTGGCCATCGCAGTGACCGGCAGCGTAGAAGCTCGCGCTGCGTTGCACATCCTCGACCTCGAGACGCGGCTCGATGGCTTTGATCGCAGGCATGGAGCCTCTCCCTCTATTTCACTTGATGTACTTGCAAGGTATTTGTGAAACGCGTCGTGATCAGAATCGACCGGTCCTGCGGATGCCAGCTTTGGAAGGCGGCAGTTCGGAATTCCATGTAGGGCCGCGTACTCTACTTGAACGATCCCGGCGCGAGACGGCGCTAATTCAGTGCGTGCCTGGCTGCCTCGCCATATCATCGAGCACGATGTTGAGTGCGCGCGTCGACTGCAGCACCTCGACGAACGACATGACCAGCGACACCGCCAGCGACAACAGACTGAACCCGAAGAGCGCCTTGCCTGGGCCAAGGCTGCCGACGAACAGCGCGAACATCGAGAGCGCACACAACAGGAAGCTCAGCACAGCACAACTCTGCATATGCCTGATCAGGCTGACGCGCATGCGCAGGCTGGCAAGCTGCTGCCGCGCCAGATCGCTCAACACCTTGCCTTCGCCAGGATGCAATTGACGGATGATCGTCGCCAGCGTTAGAAAGCGATTCGTGTACGCGAGCAGTAGCAATGAAATCGCTGGAAACAGCAGCGCAGGTGTCGTCAGGGTCATCGTATCAGCGGGATTCATCTGCGAAGTCCAATCATCCGGTCTGACACACCCAGCATCTCCACGAGCGCATCGATCGTGAATTCGGTATCGATCGTCATTCTATTCACATCGCCTTGCATTCCTTGTGCCGAAAGCAGCTGGTCAGGTGATCGTTGACCATGCCGGTGGCCTGCATGTGGGCGTAGATGATGGTCGTGCCGACGAAGCGAAAGCCGCGTTGCTTGAGATCCTTGCTGAGCGCATCGGACTCTTTGCTCGTTGCCGGGACCTGTCCATGTTCCTTGATGTTGTTCTGGATAGGCTGGCCGCCGACGAAGCTCCACAGGTAGTCGGCGAAACTTGGGCCTTTGAAATCGAGGAAAGCCCTGGCATTGCTGATGGTCGACTCGATCTTGAGCCGGTTGCGGACGATACCGGGATTGTTCATCAGGCGAGTGACATCGCGCTTGCCGAAGCGGGCTATGCGCTCGGGATCGAAGCCGGCGAATGCCTCGCGGTAGCCCTCCCGCTTGTTGAGAATCGTCGACCACGACAGGCCGGCCTGGGCCCCTTCGAGCACCAGGAATTCGAACTGGGTACGATCGTCGCGCGCCGGCACGCCCCACTCGGTGTCGTGGTAGGCGAGGTACAGTTCGTTGCCGTTGAGGGCCCAGGTGCAGCGCTTTTTGATCATTGTCATGACGGCGACAGGCTACGGGCGACGGGCCACAGCCAGATGAAGTCAGTTGAAACGGCAGCCTGTCCACACTATAGGCATTTGCTTCAGGCTTGAACAAGCAGCCTTGTGATGGCCACACTTCGCATCATCCTGACCGATCACGCTAAACTCCGAGTCCGTAGCCCGTAGCCCGTAGCCCAATCGTAGGTCCGACCGCGCCATGTTCAACCATTCCGGCGAATTTCCCCGCACTCGCATGCGTCGCATGCGCCGCGATGACTTTTCGCGCCGGTTGATGCGCGAAACGACGTTGACGCCGGATCACCTGATCTACCCGATGTTCGTCATCGACGGAAAGGCACAGCGCCAGCCAGTTGCCAGCATGCCCGGCATCGAGCGCGTCACGATCGACGAGCTGGTCAAGGAAGCCCGTGAAGTCGTCTCGCTCGGCATCCCGGCGCTCGCCCTGTTTCCGGTGACGGCGCCCGCAGCCAAGAGCCTCGATGGTCGCGAGGCATGGAATCCGGAAGGTCTGCCGCAGCGCGCCATCCGGGCACTCAAGAAAGCAGTGCCTGAGCTGGGCCTGATCATGGACATCGCGCTCGATCCTTTCACGACGCACGGGCAGGACGGCATCATCGATGACTCGGGTTATGTGCTCAACGACATCACTGTCGATGCGCTGGTCAAGCAATCCTTGTCGTATGCGGAAGCCGGTGCGGATGTGGTTGCGCCGAGCGACATGATGGATGGCCGCGTGGGTGCCATTCGGGAAGCGCTGGAGGTTGCCGGTCACTCGAACACTCGCATCCTCGCTTACGCGGCCAAGTACGCGTCCGGCTTCTATGGCCCATTTCGCGATGCGGTCGGCTCCGCCGGCAATCTCGGCAACAGCAGTAAAGAGAGTTACCAGATGGATCCGGCGAATTCGGATGAAGCGCTGCGGGAGGTCGCACTGGACCTGCAGGAAGGCGCGGATATGATCATGATCAAACCGGGCCTGCCGTATCTGGACATCGTGCGCCGCGTGAAAGACACCTTCGGTGCACCGACGTTCGTATATCAGGTGAGCGGCGAGTACGCGATGCTCATGGCAGCAGCACAGAATGGCTGGCTCGATGAACGCACGGTCGTGCTGGAGTCGCTGGTGTCGATTCGTCGGGCCGGCGCCGACGGCATTCTGACTTACTTTGCGAAGCGCGCGGCGCAGTGGCTGAAGGAATAGGTGCGGATCAAAGCAGCCTGTGACATGAATATCGCCGCTCCCGACCGCTACGCCGTCATCGGTTACCCGATCCAGCACAGTTGGTCGCCGTTCATTCATGGCATGTTTGCACAGCAGACCGGGCAGAACCTCACCTACACGCGGCTCGAAGTACCGACCGAGAAATTCCCGGCGGAGATCGCGCGCTTCTTCGATGAAGGCGGTCGCGGACTCAACATCACCGTACCGCACAAGCAGGCGGCTTATCTCTTCGCTCGCCATCGCACACGACGCGCCAAGATCGCCAGCGCGATCAACACCATCGCCGCGCAAGCCGATGGTCTGCTGGGCGATAACACCGATGGCGCAGGGCTGATGACGGATCTCACCACCAATCTCGGCCTGGCCCTGGAGAACACTCGCGTTCTGCTATTGGGCGCGGGGGGCGCTGCGCGTGGCGTGCTCGGTCCACTGCTCGAAGCGTCACCTGAATATGTGGAAATTGCGAACCGCGATGGCAATCGCGCACTCGATCTCGCCGAAGAATTCTCGCGGCGCGGCAATATTCGCGGCTGCGGCTTCGACCAGATCACCGCCACTCACAATTTCGATCTGGTACTGAACGCGACATCGGCGAGCTTGCAGAACATCGTGCCGCCAGTGCCCGCCGCCGTCATCGGTCCGACGACGCTGTGCTACGACATGGCGTACGGCGTCGGCGACACGGCGTTCACCCGCTGGGCCAATGAGGCAGGCGCAGGTCGTGCCGAAACCGGCTGGGGCATGCTGGTGGAGCAGGCCGCCGAAGCTTTCTTGCTATGGCGCGGCGTGAAGCCGGATACCAAGCCGGTGCTGCAAGCCGTGAAGTCGATGAGCGCGCCGGACACGGAAGTGCCAAAGGTGAGGTGATCGCGTGCAACCGGCCGGCGGATAGGTCAGCGCCGCGAAAACGCTGCTGGTAAGAACCGCCTCGTCTTCCGGTCGGGCTTCAGCCCGACGGTTGCCGGAGATACTCATCCTTCAATTTCACGTAGTTCGCCGCTGAGTAGGTAAGGAACGCCACTTCCGTATCCGTCAACTCGCGTACGCGACGTGCGGGACTGCCCACATATAAACCTCGAGACGACAAGTGTTTGCCGGGGGTCACTACGGCACCCGCGCCGATCATCACGAAATCCTCGGTGACAACGTCGTCGAGCACCACGGTTCCCATGCCCACCAGGCAGGCATTGCCGATCGTGCAGGCATGTAGCACGACGCGATGACCGATCGTGACATCGGAGCCGACGAGCAATGCTCGTCCTCCCGGCGAGTACGGACCGTCGTGCGTGACGTGCAGTACCGATCCATCCTGGATGCTGGTGCGCTCGCCAATGCGAATGTCGTGAACATCGCCGCGCACCACTGCCGTCGGCCAGATCGACGAATCGTCACCCACCGTTACGCGCCCGATCACCACCGCGCATGGATCGACATAAACGCGTTGGCCGAACTGCGGCAGCACGCCACGATAGGAAGCCACTGGCATCGAAGCAAACCTGTGCGACAAAAATGCGAGCCTCGATCCCGCGCGCCGACTTGTCAAGGCCAGACAGAGTGAGTGGTGAGTAGTGATTGGTGAATGGCAAGAAGGCTGCCTTCTTCCGGCCGGCTGTGTTCCCGACACAGCTCGGTACTTCCTACATCCATGTAGGTCGGGCGCAGCTCGATGGACAACACCCGAGTGATGAAATTAGTCTTCTTGTTCTGCCAATCACCATTCACTATTCACTTTCCAATCGTTTACCGATATCCCATGAATACCAATCCCCTGCTGCAGATACAGGAACTGCCGGCGTTTTCCGCGATTCGCCCGGAACATGTCGAGCCTGCCATCCGCCAGGTGCTGGATGAGAATCGCGCGAAGTTGCGGCAGCTGCTCGATGCCGGTGCCAATACCTGGGACTCTCTGGTCGTGCCGCTGGAGGAAATGCAGCATCGCCTGTCGCGGACCTGGTCCCCGGTCGGACACATGAATGGCGTCGTCAACAGCGATGAATTGCGCGCGGCCTACAACGCCTGCCTGCCGCTGCTGACAGCGTGGCACACCGATCTGGGACAGAACGAACAGCTGTATCGCGCGTACGAGACCGTGCTCAAGAACGAAGGCGGCAAGCTGAGCGCGGACCAGCGCAAACTGCTGGACAATGCTTTGCGGGATTTTCGATTGGCCGGCGTCGCGCTGCCCGAGCAGGACAAGCAACGCTTCAAAGCGCTGATGGAACAGCTCTCCATGCTGCAGTCGAAGTTCGATGAAAACGTGCTCGACGCGACCAACGCGTGGTCGCGTCACGTCACCGATCAAAGCGAGCTTGCCGGCTTGCCCACGCCGATTGTCGAGCGTGCGCGTGAAGCGGCTCGTGGGCGCGAACTCGACGGCTGGCTGTTCCTGCTCGACGCGCCGAACTATCAAGCGGTGCTGATGCATGCGGAAAACGAGGCGCTGCGCCGCGAGTTCTATCGGGCATGGGTGACGCGCGCCTCCGATCAGGGCTTGTCGCCGGAGCGCTGGGATAACACGACATTGATGGCGGACATCCTGCGCGTGCGCAGAGAACTCGCTGCGGTCGTTGGTTTCGACAGTTATTCGGACTATTCGCTGGCCACGAAGATGGCCACATCGGTCGCTGAAGTGCGTGAATTTCTCGAACAGCTGGCGGCGCGCAGCAAACCGCTGGCGCAAACCGAATTCGACGCTCTCAGCAAGTTCGCCGGCCGGCAGTTGAATTCCTGGGATGCGAGCTTCTACGCCGAAAGGCTCAAGCGCGAACGATTCAATTTATCCGAGGAGGCGTTGCGCCCCTATTTCCCCTTGCCGCGTGTGCTGTCCGGCATGTTCAACGTAGCGGAACGGCTGTACGGCGTGCGCATTGCCGAACGCAATGACGTCGACATCTATCACCCGGACGCCAAGTTCTACGACATTCTCAATGCCGACGGCTCACGCCGCGGTGGCTTCTTCGTCGATCTGTATGCACGACCGAAGAAGCGCGGCGGCGCCTGGATGGATGAATGCGTCGGGCGCAAACGCTTAGGCAGCGCGAGCGCGTCACCGGTGGCTTACCTGGTGTGCAACTTCATGCCGCCCGTCGGCGCGCAGCCGTCACTTCTGACGCACTCGGAAGTCGTCACGATGTTTCATGAGTTCGGGCATGGGCTGCATCACCTGATGACGCAGGTCGATTATCCGAGTATTGCCGGCATCAACGGTGTCGCCTGGGATGCGGTCGAGCTGCCCAGCCAGTTCATGGAGAACTTCGCGTGGCGGCCCGAAGTACTGCCATTGATTTCCGCTCACATCGATACCGGCGAACCCTTGCCGCAGACTGAACTGGAACGACTACTCGGCTCCCGCACATTCCAGGGCGGCATGCAGACTGTGCGGCAATTGGAGTTCGCGCTGTTCGACTTGCGCATTCACAGCGAAATCCGTGAGGACGATTCTGCAGCGAGCAACGCGGCGCTGATGAAAATTCTCGATGAGGTACGCACGCATGTAGCAGTCATCAAGCCGCCGGCATTCAATCGCTTTCCGCACAGCTTCCAGCACATTTTTTCGGGCGGTTATGCCGCGGGCTACTACAGCTACAAATGGGCTGAAGTGCTGGCGGCGGATGCTTTCAGCGCCTTCGAAGAAGAGGGCATCTTCAACTCGGCCGTGTCCCAGCGCTTTCTCAAGGCAATTCTTGAACAAGGCGGCAGCCGCGATGCGATGGATGCCTTCGTCGAGTTCCGCGGCCGCAAGCCGAAGATCGAGCCGCTGCTGAAGCAGTTGGGCGTGGCGGCGTAGCGATGGAGGTAAGAGCTGCGGGCGCGGTCGGTGAAAAGGTCAGCTGGTAAACTGGTCAGAGTAATCTCTTGCCAGCCGCGTAGCGCTTCTTACCAATCTTACCGACCGCGTCCGCGGTTCTTACCGTAGCGTCTTCGCGGCTCTGCCGGCCGTGAATCGGCTGCCTACTTCGAGACCAATATTTTCTTTACCCAGCCGCCGCCGCTGCCGGATTCGACCTTGAGAAAGCCGTTGGTCTCTTCGCCCATGTAAATCATCTCGTCACCTTTACTCAGCGTGCCGGTGACCTTGGCGCTGTCGGCCGGCGAGGCATACATTTTCAGATTGCCGATCTTCGGGACCATGGTGTCGCCTTCATTGAAGACCGCGCCGCCCTTGACCTTGCGGCCGGCTTCATCGGCGAGCGAGCCCACCTCGCGCTGCAGGCTCGGATTGCCGCGCACGGACAGGACGATGTTGTTGTAGTTGTCCATCAGGCTGGCGGCAATCATCTTGCCTTCGTTGGTCTTCTGATAACCGCCCAAGGCGCCGGCGGCGGAGCTGCCCAACAGCAGGCCACCGAGTTTCAGATCCGCCTTTTTGGCGCTGCCTTCAGCCGCTGCCACCTGCAGACCCGAGCGCGCGTCAGCGACGAGCATGCTGGTCTGGGCTTCCTTGAACTTCACTCCACCGGCCACGGCGCCCAGTACGCGGCCCTTCGTGCCGCCGATCAGGCCACCGAGCGCACCCCCCACGCCGCCCGCGTCATCTTCCGAAAACACCACAGCCGGTGTGAGCACGAAGTCGGCGCTGACCATCTGGCCGCCGCCCATG
>JAIBJL010000250.1 GCA_020029545.1 Gammaproteobacteria bacterium | reverse complement strand
CAGAGAAGAAGTGATTAAGTGATATCGATCAGAGAAGCAGGGCGATCGCTGTCCGGCCTGCGACATCCCGACTGGATCATAGTGCTGGCAGGCTGCGCCCTGCGAGTGGGTCTGGCTGTGGTCAATCAACAGGCCAACGACGACCATCTGATCGTCTCGACGTGGATTCGGGATAGCCAGTGGCTCATACCTGACAGCAGAGTGTGTTGGGAGTGCTATCACGCAAAGGCCTATCATTACGCCGCAGCGCTCATCTTCGAGTTTCTCTCCCTCGATGATACTCGATATCAAATCCTGGCCGCCAACCTGCTCAATGTCGCTGCGGGAGTGCTCTGGCTGCTCCTGATCAAGCGATTTCTCGAACGCAGTACTACGAGCAGGTTGAGCTACCTTGCGACGCTGGCCTTTTTTGCGTTGTGCCCGGCCTTCATTACCATTCAGTCGCAAGCGACGAACGACGCGTTCGTGATCCTGTTTTCCACCGGCATGATCTATTGCCTGTGGCGTTTTCTGCAGCAGCCCACCTTGAGTAAAGGAATCTGCTTCACGCTCTGCGCCGTTCTCGCTGCTTCCAGCAAGGTCAGCGGATGGATCGGATTCTTCACGGCGTTGCTCGTTATCTTTGTGTATATCGTCGATCGAATGAGGCACCGGGGGACCGATTGGCATCATGCCGCGTTGCTGGCATTGATTTCAGCGCTGGTCTTCTTCGGCACCGTACCTTTCGAGCCGCCTTACGCGGAATATATCCGCGATTTCGGCACGCCTCTCACATCGCCTCAGACTCGGGAGGAACGGCAGGCGCCGGCGAAACTCTTCGAAGAAACCCCGACCCTGCGACCGGGAGTCCGGTGGATCGCCGAGGCGTTCGGCACGTTCCGATTGCTGGGCATGATCGAAACACCGTACATAAGTAACGACCAGCATCCGTTTCCCGAACATCGGACCAGTTTCTGGTCGCAACTCTACGGGCGAATGTCGTTTTCGCGCTTCGATCAGTGGCCATCCCAGTGGCAGGGTCTCGATGGCACCACCATCGCCGTGGGGCGCATCGCGATCGTCGTCGGGTTGCTGCCGGCAGCGGCAGCTCTCCTCGGCCTCGTGATTGCATGCAGCAACGCTGCGCACGGATTGTTAGGGCGCTCCAGAGCCTCCGTTGACCCATCGTTGGACTGGGTACTCCTGGCATTCTTTGCCGCGTTCTTCTGTGTACTGATCAAGGTGACGCTGGACGGCCGGCAGTTTTCGTGGATGAAGCCCATCTACATGTTTCCCGGTTCGTTGGGGATTTGCCTGATCTATCTGCGGGGCATCGAGGCAGCGGCACGCCGCAATGAGCGACTGGTCCTGTCCGCTGCGGTTGTCAGCGGCCTGGTGTATGTAATCGACGTCAGCTGGCTCGTCTATCAACTCTTTCGACGATAACGAGCTGCACTTCGATGGGAGATACTGTTGATCGAGCGCCCTGACATTCACAAAGAAGCGCTTCGAAATACGAAGCTTGAATTCCTCGCCTTTCACTGTTGTACTCGTGCCCCGTACTACCCTGGAGGCGAGTCATGCATCAGCTACGATTTGCGGGCCGAATTGTACTGACCATGGTCTGTATCGGGACTGTCGCCGTAGTTTTCGCCGCGGCGCCGGACGCGAAAATTCAGCCCGGTCAATGGCGTTCCACCGATACCGTGATCGAGCTCAGTAATTCGACCATGAGCGCCGATCTGATTGCACGGCGCAAGTCCAAGCCTGCGGTCCTCGAATATTGTGTCCGGTCGGATGATATCGCTGCCATGCTCGGCGTTGGCAGCGATAAGATGGGGCTGTGTAGCGGTGCGATCAACATCGCAGGCGGGAAGATTTCCATCCTGCGCAATTGTACGACTGGTCTCGGCAAAGGCACACGCAAGATTGAGGGGACCTACACCATGACCAGGGTTGATACGTTGCGTGAAGTCACCCAGGATATGCCGAGCGGTGCGCCTTCACACAGCAAGACGCATGTGGTCAGCGAACGCATTGGCGAATGCCCTCGTTGACGAAACTGATCCATCAACGACGGTCGCGCCAGTTGTAAACCCAGCTTCCTTACCATGACGACGGCAGTATCGACGCTGCCTGGTAGTTCAGTGCGTGGGATTGGTGAGCGCGTTCCGAAGTAGATACTCGATGCCACTCTGCATCCACCGATAGTCGTCGTGGTGCCGGGAATTTCGCGGAAGCAAATGCACGTCAGCAGTAAGCAACGCCGGAATGCCCGGGCTCAACACCGAGAGACATCCCGGCATACCAACAGACTGTCATCACGCAGCGTGCTTATTTTGCGTTCTTTGCGACGTCGGAGCGTAGCCACGAAGGCGCATCGGAAAGGTGGATGAGCCATAGCTTTCGATCCGTGATCTGTGCGGATGGCGATGGGGTGCTCCGCGGTGTGTGATAGCCGGCACGCAGTTGTACGCAACTCGCGACAGCTTGCGACCACGATGATGCGGCGCGATATTGTTGCGGTCCGTTACTCACCGGCGATTCAACTATTCAGTACCGTGCGAAGGAGAAGGGCATGAAAGTATTTCAAAGCGTGACTTTGGCGACGATTACAGCGATTGCAGCGATGGCAGGGCCTGCGCTGGCAGATAGCGATCAGAATCGTAGTCAGACTCGCGATAATTCCCCGGCCGACTTCAGAGTAATTCAGGGTTTGCGGATCTCACCCGTGCCCGTGAATGCACGCGGGAAAGATCGTGCGCTCGTTGGTTTAGGAAGTTATCTGGTCAACGCAGTAGGCGGATGCAACGACTGCCACACGCATCCTTCATATCTTCCAGGCGGTGATCCCTTTCAGGGTCAAACCGCAATCGTCAACAGTGAGCAATATCTGACTGGCGGGCGACAATTCGGCCCGATCACCTCGCCGAATATCACACCGAATGCCGACGGTCTGCCGGCTGGTTTTACGTTCGAGCAATTCAGCAACTTGCTGCGCACGGGCCACGATCCCGATGAGCCGAGTCGTATTTTTCAAATCATGCCGTGGCCCGTATACAGCAACATGACGGATCTGGACATCCGCGCACTCTATGAGTACCTGCGTGCCATCCCTTCACGGCCGGACAATCCAACTCCAGGCACCTGATCGCCGGTCGGCTGCGATAGCGCAGCCACTGCCTGGATACTGGGAGAGAAATCACCGCGATTCATCGCGGTGATTCACATTGACGCTGTCGGCGTCAGAAGTCGTAAGTCAGTCGCCCATAGACAAAGCGGCCCATACGCCCGAAGGGCGAGTAATTCGAGAATGGCGCGTTGCCCGTGGAGTTCAGCACCGGAGGCTGTTCGCCGGAGTATTGATCGAACACGTTATCGGCCCCAACCCCGAGCTTCAGCTTATCTGTGATATTCACGCGACCTTCGAGATCCACGAGCACGGTGGCTTTATCCAGATAGTCGAGCGCAGCTGTGGTTCCTGGTGTCAGGAATTCACCGTAGCGGGTCACGCGCAGCGTGCCGCCCCAGCGGTTGAGTGCCCAGTTGGTGAGGAAGCCGAACTTGTTCTTCGGGTTACCTTTCTCGAACGTCAGCACATTGATGCGATCGAAAAGCACTGGTGCCGGATTGAGCGCGGCGAGCTGCTGCGTCTGCGGCACTTTGGTCACGTCAGTGTGGTTGAAATTCGCGGTCAAGGTGAAGTCGAGCCTGCCAAAAGTGTCGAACGGCAGCGGATAGTGCATAACGATATCGACACCCTTGGTCGTCGTGTCCACACCATTGATGAAGAAACGTCCGCCGCCGATGCCGACGAAACCCTGCGCAGTCAGATAGTCTCGTACATTGGCCGCGGTAAGGTTCTCGGAAAGCACGATACGATCCGTGATGTCGATCCGGTACGCATCGACGGTAATGCTGAGATCGGCGAGTCGAAAGACGGTGCCCAGAGAATAGTTCTTGGACTTCTCAGGATCGAGATCCTTTGCGCCGAGCGCTCGCGCTGCCGGATCGGTGACTGGGAAAGTCGTGATATCGAAGGGGACGCCATTGATGAAATTCGTCGACGTCGTTGCAAAGTACTGCTGCGGCAGCGATGGAGCGCGAAAGCCTGTCTGCACCGATCCGCGTAACGCAAATGCCGGTACGAAATCATAACGGCCGGCCAGCTTACCCGATACGTTCTCGCCGAAATCCGAGTAATGCTCGCCGCGCACCGCGGCGGAGACCAGAAACTTCTCGGTGATATTGGATTCCAGATCGAGGTAAACGCCCACTGCCGAGCGATGCTTGTCGACTTCATTCGACGGACGAAAGCCTGGAAATACCTGCGAGCCGGAAGGCGTGGCGCATCCGCCCGCAGCGAGTTGAGTTGCGTTGAAGGGTGGCACGCAGCCGCCGGTGTTCAGCGGCAACAACACACCGCCATTGCGATAGGAATCCGGTTCACCCGCAGTGATTGAATAGCCTTCGCGTCTTGCTTCCACTCCGGCTGCGACGTTCAGAGGCGAACTGAATGCGCTGACCGCAACTTCGCGGACCCCAGAAAAGTTGAAAACCAGCTGATCGTAATCGAAGCCGCCAGCATCAAAAATCGTTTTGCTTGCAGTCCCGAGCGAACGGTTGAGCGTGTTTTCGATCGTGAATTCCATCTTGTTGTAGCCGTAGACGATCGACGTGTCCATGCTCCATTCGCCGAGCTTCCAGCTCGACCCGAAAGCCGCGGAATAGTCGGTGACTTCCGGGGCGATGATCGGTAGAAAGCCGTTGGGATAAATCGACGTCACATTGCGGTCGTCCACTGCGCGCCGAAAGAAGCCCGCCGATTTCGCATCGCGATCCTGCCAGCTGGCCCAGCCGTAGAGTTTCGTATCGCTGGAGATGTCGTAACCGGCATTGATGAAGATCGTTTTCTGCTCCACTTGCGGTTCGCCATACCACGCATCGAAACGATCGAACGTCGCTTCGCGCGGATCGAATGCACCAGCGATTTTCGGATACTGCTGGCGGTAGTCGTAGCCATCGCGCTGAGTGTGTGCTGCGTCCTTGTATTCGATGGCGGCGGCCAGGAATCCCGTCTCGCCGAGAGAGAATCCTTTCCAGCCCGAGACGGTCCAGGTATCTCCATCGGATCTGCTGCGGGATAAGGATGCAGGTGCTGACCATGTTGCACCTGCCGGTACCGGAGAAGTCAGCGTGTCATACGTCGTGTCGTTATAGCCGTAAGTCAGGCCGATCTGTCCACCGTCGTGATTTTCGCGCAGCCGAACGTTGATGACACCGGCAATCGCGTCCGATCCGTATTGGGCGGATGCACCGTCGCGCAACACTTCAATCGACTGGACGATCGAATTCGGAATCGTGTTGAGATCGACAGCGGAGGCTCCGCGTCCGATGTCGGCATTGACGTTGACCAGCGAGGCCGCGTGTCGGCGCTTGCTGTTGACCAGCACGAGTGTCTGATCAGGCGACAGACCGCGCAGAGTGGCAGGACGAATGGTGTCCGTGCCATCGGAAAGACCGGGGCGCGGAAAGTTATATGACGGCAATGCGGAGGCCAATGCCTGATTGACTTCGGTATTCCCGGAATGCTGGATGTCCTGATTGGAAATCACATCGACCGCCGCCGCCGTGTCGAGTGCCGAGCGATTCGGCACACGAGTACCCGTGACGATCACTTGTTCGAGCGCTTCGTCGACCGCAGCAGCAGCGTTGGTGGTACTTGTGAGCAGCACGACTGCTGAAGCGACAGCCGTCATTGCCGACCAGCGCAAAACCGTGTGTGTGTTGAAGCTCATCGGGACGATCCTCTTTGAGTTGAAGTTGGCAACGCCAGGAGACATCGACTCGAAGCCCGGGAGACATCGACTCGAAGCGCTACAGTGCCCATCCCGATGTCGCGCGGATTACATCCCACAACCTGTCACTGCGCAAGGCAAAAAAAGTAGCGGAGGTGGTTGAACCATATGCTGTGGTAACAGACACACACGTAGTTCCCGAAAGAAAAAATCGGCTCCACTGTATTGAAGCAGTAAAACCGCAACGCGCCGGTCCGGCAGTTGTGATCAACCGTCGTGCTCACCGGGGATCATGTACCGGATAACCTGAAGAACATCGCACGTTGCGCAATGCTCGAATGTGGTTTGCAACCGGACTTTCCGGACGGAGCGCGCAGCGAGTGCAGCCCGCGGTAGGTTCGGGCTCGACATATGGCCGGCTACGCGAATCGGCCGGTCGGACCAGCTGGACGATCTGCTTGGTCATCGATCACCTATCGCATTGCCGGCAGGGTTGTTTCCCTTAGTCAGTTGGTATATTGATCAGGTTGAGATCTGACGACTGGGACTAACGACTGGGGATAGGCGTTCAATAGCCCGCATGGCGATGTGCTCGGTGCGCAGGGCGGATGGAATCCGGTCAATACAACGATCATGCTGCCGGCTTCCGCCCAACGTCGCTAAACCCGCAAGACCCTGTTCCGCATAATCGAGGAGTTCGAAATGAAGATGACCGGATGGGTTTCTGGTTTGATTCGAGCGGCGGAGTTCACAAGCGCCTCCGTGCCCAGATTTGCCGGCTTTGCTGTCGTCAATCTGGTTCTTGCCACTGCAGTCGCATCGACAGCCGAGCGGACGCGCCCCACCTATCAGGATTGGAGCGGAGCGTGGGTCAACATCACCGGCTCTTTCACCAATGGGCCACCCGCTGGTCTTGGAGCGGTGATTCCCACCGTTGGGACAAATCCCCCGCCATTGAAAGACGAATACGACAGGAGGATGAAAGCGACGCTCGCTGCCGCCGCAAGGGGCGAGCCGATCAATAATCCGACGGCGGAATGCACTTGGCCCGGCGTTCCGTTCGTAACCCTGACTCCCCCGCAGGAGTTTCTGATTTTGCCCGACAAGGTGGTCATTCTTTATGAGTACTTCAGCCAGGTGCGTCGCATCTACACAGACGGTCGTAAAGTTCCTGAGAACCTCGACCCGACCTACAACGGTTTCTCGACCGGACATTGGGAAGGCGACACCCTGGTTGCGGAGACCGTGGGGTTGCGCGGCGACACCCTCATCGATCCCACAGGCATCGAGCACACCGAACAACTGACGATCCAAGAGCGCATCCGGAAGGTTGCTCCCGATCTGCTGGAGAGTGAGGTAACGATGACGGATCCGGAGGCTTTCACCAAACCGTGGAAGACCAAAATCCAATACCGGCGCCAACCACCGGACTATCAGTTCCTCGAGTACCCCTGCAATCCAAAA
>JAIBJL010000249.1 GCA_020029545.1 Gammaproteobacteria bacterium | reverse complement strand
TTGTCCTGGCGATTGAAGCGCCAGCCGACGACGATGTCGTAGCCTTCGTCGATCTTGGTCAGGAAGTTCTGGATGTCCGCCGGATCGTTCTGCAGGTCGCCGTCCATGGTGATGAGAATCTCGCCCGAGGCATGCTCGATGCCCGCCGCCATCGCCGGCGTCTGACCATAGTTGCGGCGAAATTTCACGATCTTCGCCCGAGGATCGTGGCGCGCAATCTCGATGGCCAGCTGGAGGGTCTTATCTTTGCTGCCGTCATCAACGAAGACCATCTCGAAGGACACATTGAGCGGTTCGATCGCCGCAACGATGGCGGCGTACATGCGCTGGATATTGTCCTCTTCGTTGTAGAAGGGAACGATGACAGACAGCTTCGGAGCAGGGTCCGCGCCCACGGGTGCGTTCACTCAGTGTCTCGCTGTGAATTGCTTGGTTCGCCCGTCGCAGCGCAGTGGCGCCGGACCGGTCGAAATGTTAGTGGCTCAGGTGCGTGAAGGATCGACGACGGACCATGGCTGATGACGAAGCCATCAATTCTGATCCGGTGGGTTCCTCAAGCAGTTGAACCATATCACAAATGTAGCCGATTCCTGATGGCGTGACGGTTACAGCATGACTTGCGCTGGTAATAAAGTCGATACCAGCCGGTTGCCATGGGAGTGGCGCGCAGCCAACGCCGAGTGCGACCTGTGACACGAGAAAGCACCGCGCGCTCGTGTTAGCCTTTTGGGCCAGATACGTTCACCCACAATTGGGTAAATATCGCCATCGTCGCCTGCCAGCCTGCGGGACCTCTAACATCGTCCGAAACCGGCAAGCGTTCGCACCCGGGGTGCTGCGATGGGCCCGGGGTGCTGCGGGCAGGAATGCCGTGCTGGCATCCGGCAGACTTCCACGTGTCGTGCTGGTGCGCGGTTGTGCATGACAATTGCACCCTGCCGCGGGAAGAATGCAATGGAAGCAGGCGGGATATGCGGTGGGCGACGCTGCCCGAGTTCAGAGTGAGGAGAGTCTTGTGGAACGACGACGTCAGCTGGCTGCGACCATCGAACCTTTCGATTCGTTCTGGGAAGGCCCGGACGATGTGGAGAAGGGGTATCGCAGCTTCTATCTGTTTTATCAGGACAACTACCAGCGCTTCTTCCCGGCGAAGAAGGATGCACAGATCCTCTGCATCTCCTGCGGGCCCGGTTACGGCGTGGCCCTGCTGAAGGACAAGGGTTACACCAACGCGCTGGGCATCGACTCGTTCGACGACAAGATCGCCTGGGCGCACAAGCATCAGCTCAATTGCCGCAAGGCCTATGCTTTCGACTACCTGGAGGACGTCGCCGATGAGTTCTACGATCTGATCTGGATCGAGCAGGAGATCAATCATCTCACGCGTCAGGAAATTCTCGATTTTCTCGACCTGTGTCGCCGCAAGCTGAAACGCGGCGGACGGTTGCTGACCTTCGTGCTCAATGGCGCCAATCCGATTACCGGTGCCGAAGCGCTGGCGCAGAACTTCGATCATTTCAACACCTTTACCGAATATACGCTGCGCCAGGTGCTGGGGCATACGGGGTTCAAGGATCTGGAGGTGTTCGATCTCAATCTGTACGTGTTCTACAAGAACCCCTTCAACTACGTCGCCATGGCGGCTGCGGGCCTGCTGTCACTGACGTTTCGCGCGTGCTTCATGCTGTATGGCAAGAAGAACAAGTTGTTCGGCAAGAAAATCGCGGCGACCGGTGTGCGTTCGTAGTGTTGCCGCGCACAGCTCTCGCGCGAGTGCTCAAATCGAGTTCGATTCGGGGTGCGCTGACCTTCGGTATCGGCGGCATTGGGTTTGCCGTAGCCAATCTGCTGCTGGCAGCACGGTTGCCGGCACAGGAATTCGGGCTTGTGTCCCTATTTCTGGCGCTGCTGCAGTTTGGCCTGTCAGCCGGCCCGCTGGGTCTGGATGTGGTCGTCAAACGGCACGGACCGGCTGTCGACAGGCGGCTTGTGCTGCGGGCGGTGCTCGGTGCGGCGGGTGTTGCGATTCTTATCGCGTCGGCTGCGGCCTGGGTGTATGGCTTCGAACTGGGCTTTGTGTTGGTGTTGTTCGTCGGACTCGTGGGTACTGCATGCAACAATATCGCTGTGGGTATCTTTCAAGGTAGCGGGGTAGAGGGATGGGCGATGGTGCTGGCGCAGAGTCCCAACTGGTATCTGCTGGCGCTTGCCCTGCTCGCGCCGCTGGCCGGAATGCAATCGGCAACGGCGCTGGTCGTGGCGATCGCCGCGGGTTATTGCGTTACCAGCTTTACGGGATGGCGCAGAGCAGCGGGGAGCCTCGGTGACAATCGCAAGCCGCTGGATAACAGTCTGATATGGCGCGAAGGATTGTCGGCCGTCAGCATCGGTATCGCGCTGCAGGTACTATGGCAATTCGAACGCATCGTCATTCCGCGCCTTACGACGATGGGAGATCTGGCAACGTACGCGGTGCTGGCAGCTCTGGTCGGTGCCCCGTTTCGGGTCACTCAACTGGGCGTGTCGTTTACGCTGCTCCCGCGGCTGCGCAATGCAGACGGGGTGCATCAGGCGAGTGCAGTCTTGCGCCGTGAAATGTTGACTGCCGCGGTGCTGGTGGGAACGACGGCGGTTGCGCTGTTTGCACTTGCGCCATTTGTTTTTCATGTGCTGCTGAAGGACAAGTATCCCATCGGCGCTGGCCTGGTCGCTGCGACTCTGAGTGTCGGTGTTGTCCGGGTTGCGGAAAGTTTTTCGACCAGTGTCGTGACGGCGCTGGGATCGTCACAGGCGCTGCGTCAGATGAGCTTTCTCGGTTGGGGCGGCCTGCTGGTCGCTGCCGCGGCGGCGATTCCGGGCGGGCTGCATTTCGGCCTGCTCGGGGTGATTTTAGGTACCTGTTGTGGGTGGTTGTTTCTGGTGATCGGAGGCACGTTGCTGGCACGACGCAGCTTCAAAACCCGATTTGGGATGGCCGTCGCGTGATACGCGACATGACCGAGATGCCGGTCGCGATTCGTGTCGAGAGATTGTCTGCATTGCACAAGACTCGGATAAACTCTTTCTGAATGACCCGATGGCGATACAAAATCCACCTATGACTCGTGAACCATCACTCGGGGCAACTACGCGAGCGGCTTATCTTGCCCGACTCGCCGACGAGACTTTCGATGTTCTCGTCATCGGCGGCGGAATCGGGGCTGCCTGCGCGGCCTGGGATGCAGCACTGCGTGGATTGAAAGTAGCACTGGTCGAGCGGCTGGATTTCTGCTCCGGTACCTCAGCCCATTCGTTCAAGATTCTTCATGGCGGTATTCGTTATCTGCAGCATCTCGACCTGCAGCGGCTGCGCGAGTCGTGTCACGAGCGCGGATCTTTTCTGCGCATTGCTCCGCACCTGACGCACCCGTTGCCGATTGCCGTGCCCACCTTCGGCTATGCGATGCAGAGCCGCTGGTTGCTGGGTGTTGCATTCGGCGTTCTGGAAACGCTGACGCTGGATCGCAACCGCGGGCTCGAAGATGCCGATCGCGGCATTCCCGCGCCGTACCTGCTCAGTCGGCGAGAGCTGCTGGACAAGTTTCCGGGCTTCGAATCAGCCAATCCTACCGGCGCCGGTGTGTTCTATGATGGTCAGATCAAGAATCCGCCGCGAGCAGTGCTGGCAGTCATTCGCGCGGCAACCCAGGCCGGCGCAGCAGTCGCCAACTATTGCGAAGCGGCGCGCTTGCTCATCCATGACCAGAAGGTCGTCGGGGTCGAGGTCAACGACCTGCTCGGCGGTGCGCGTTTCGAAATCCGGGCAGCGGTGACCATCAATGCCACGGGGCCATTCGCGCCTTCCCTGTTCGGTCGGATGGACAAGGCCCCGCAGATGAAAGTACCTCTGTCCAGGGATATGGCCATTGTCGTGCGTCGTCAGCTCGATTCGAAAATCGCGCTCATGGTGCAGACCAAATATGCCGATCCGGATGCGGTGCTGTCGCGCGGCAACCGTCACATCATCCTGGCTCCCTGGCGCGGAAAGTACACCCTCATCGGTGTGAACAGCCGTGTCTACACTGACAATGCCTATGATCTCGTCGTGACCGAAGCCGAACTCGAGGATTTTGTTGCCGAGATCAATGGCGCCTATCCGGCGCTCGCGCTGAAGCGGGATGACATTGCCGTCGTCAACGCGGGTTTGTTGCCGTTCGGAGAAAACGATCCCGGCAGCAAGGACCTGAGTTTCGGCAAGCGCTCCGTCATCATCGATCATGAAGCGACCGATGGGCTCAAGGGCCTGGTCACGGGTATGAGCATCCGCTGGACCATGGGGCGTCTGTTGGGGCAGCGTGTCGTTGACATCGCAGAACGCAAGGTACGCCAATCTGTTTCACGGAGTCGCACCGATCGCACGCCTGTATGGGGTGGTGATATTCCAAGCCGCGCTGCCGTGGAGCAGCAGATTCGTACCGCCGTGCCCAATGGTCTGACGCCGGAGCAGATCAGCCGTGTATCCTGCAGCTATGGCGGCGATTGGCGCAGTGTCATCGCGTCCGGTGCCGACAGTACGCAGCGGGTCGCAGACAGTGACTATCTTGTGGCTGAAGTGCAGCATGCAGTGCGCCGCGAAATGGCGGCGACACTGACCGACGTCATGATGCGTCGGCTCGATATGGGCACCGGCGAGCGCCCGACTCCAGCGACCGTTGAAGCCTGCGCTTCACTCGTCGCTGCGGAACTGGGCTGGGACGCTGCGCGGCGTTCGCGCGAGATCGAGCGAGTCAATGCCAGCTATCCATTTGCCAGTCCTGGGTCACAACTACCAGTGAGCCTGTCGTGAGTCGTTCTCTCAACATCATCTGCCCGACGTACTGGTATCCGGAAAATACCAAGGACATGCGTGCAATCTATGTGCACGACATAGTGCGCCATCTGGTGCAACTCGGGCATCGCGTGTGCGTTGTCGCACCTGCCGGACGCGGCGTGCCGCTCGAGGACGAGTTCGACGGTGTACTGATCCGCCGCTTCCGCCTGGATTTGCCCGACGATCTTGCTTACGGAAAAGTCGCACAGTCACGGATCAATATCTTCGGGCGCCTCAAGCGCTTGACCACCATGTCGACCTATGTCGCGGGTCAGTACCGGGCTGTCCTGGAAGCCGCCAAGACGTTCAAGCCGGATGTATTGCATGGGCACTGGGCGATTCCGACCGGCCCCGCCATCGTTGCGGCAGCCCGCAAGCTCAAGGTGCCCTCCGTGATTACCATGCACGGTGGCGATGTCTACGTAAATAAAGCCGAGGGCTACGACTTCCCGACGCGCTGGTATGTGAAGCCGGTGTTGAAATGGACGTTGCGCAATGCGTCTGCACTGACCGCGATCAGCGATGACTGCGTGAACCACGCGTTACGCGCCGGTGCCTTGAAGGAAGATATCAGCCTGATCATGAATGGCGCCGACCTGCGCCGATTCAGTCCAGCACCGGCCGGCTCATCGCCTCATCGCTATGGTCCGAACATGATTTTCGCGTGTCGGCAGCTGTTTCCCCGCAAGGGTGTTCGATTTCTCGTCAGCGCCGCGGCAGCACTGCGTCCACGCCACCCTGACCTTCAGCTGGTGATAGCCGGCGATGGATTCGAACGTGCGGAACTTGAAAAGCAGGCCCACGATCTCGGCATCGGCGACGTCACGACCTTTCTGGGCTGGATTGCGAACGCCGACCTTGCCGACTACTTCCGTGCGTGTGCCGTATCCGTGATTCCGTCGCTCGAGGAAGGATTCGGGATTCCGGCAGCGGAAGCGATGGGCTGCGAAGTGCCGGTGGTCGCGTCCGACGCAGGCGGACTGCCCGAAGTCGTCGAGCACGGTGTTACCGGGCTGGTGGTTCCGAAAGGCGATGTGCCCGCGCTCACGGCGGCCATAGATAAATTGCTGTCTGATCCGGCGCTACGCGAATCGATGGGTAAGGCAGGGCGAGTACGGGCACTTGCCCGTTTCGATTGGGCGCGATCCGCAGAGAAATTTGTCGCTCTGTACGAGCAACAGATAGCGCGTGGAGAGAAGCAGGCATGAGTGCGAAGCTGTTTTCGTTCCGCTGGGACATCGATCATCGTGCCTGCATGACCGACGGCATGCCGAAGGTGATGAAGGTCTGTGAGGATCTGGGTGTGCGGAACACATTCTTCGTGAACATGGGGCGATCGACAAATTTGCGTGAGTGGCTAGGTAAGGGAGTGACGGGCAGCAAGGCCAAGTTGAATGACATGGAAGCGATCAATCTGATCGAAAAAATCGGTTGGCCGCGGTTTCTGTTTGAAACAGTCTTTTCAAGACGCGTAGGTCATTCCTTCATACCCGAGCTGGAACAGACGCTTGCTCGCGGCCATGAACTCGGTCTTCATGGTGGCAGCGATCATGTGGTCTGGAGCCGGCGCTTTTTCGACCTGCCGGAAGAAACGCTCGAAGCAGATGTCCGCGAGACGCTCGAAGAATTTACGCGGTTGTTCGGCAAGCCTGCAGGATTCACTTCACCCGGCTTCAAGCACGACGAACGCAGCAGTCGTTTCGTCTCGCGACTCGGGTTCAAATACGACGGCGATGCGCTCGGTGGTACGCCGCATCATCCGACTGCTGCGGGCAAGCAGCTGAATCACTGGACCATACCGGTGACGATCTGCGGTCCGCGCACGATCCCGTTCCTGGAATGGCATGGTGCGCGCGAGACCCCGGAAGATGTCGTCATCGATGAACTGAAGGGGATCATTGCCAACGAAGACTGGGTAGTGATGTACGGACATCCCTGCTACGAAGGTGTCAACGACAAACTCCTGCACCGCGTATTCAGTACGGTTCAGGAAGCCGGCTTCGAATTCGTGACGCATGCACAAATGGCGGAGCGACTTTATGCCTGCGCCTGAACGTCCGCTGCGTGTTCTGAGTGTGTTCGGCACGCGACCGGAAGCCATCAAGATGGCGCCGGTAGTGCGTGCGCTCGATGCCAATCCGTCGCGGTACGAGAGCATTGTGTGTCTGACGGCTCAGCATCGCGACATGCTGGACCAGATCATCAGTGCGTTCGATCTCAACGTCCATTTCGACCTGGATCTCATGCGTCCGGGGCAGACACCGTGCGGTGTTGCGAGCGGTGTGCTGGGTGCGATGCCCGGCGTGTTCGATAAGACCCGTCCCGACATTATCCTCGTGCAAGGTGACACGACGACGACTGCGGCGACTTCCATGGCTGCATTCATGTGCGGCATTCCAGTAGGACA
>JAIBJL010000585.1 GCA_020029545.1 Gammaproteobacteria bacterium | reverse complement strand
GATCGCTTCTCGAACCAGCGCGTCGAGAGCCGTATCGTTGAAGGAACTGAGCCAGTCGTCCTCTACCGGATTGCCCGCGGCTGTACCGGCCCGCCATGGTTGATCCAGAGCGATTGCGCCGAGTGCTTGAGCGCGTATTTCCTCGGCTGCAGGCGGCGGTTTGGTGGCACAACCGTTCATGAGCGCCATGACGGCAACGATGCAAAGCGGCGGCGTCGACGCGATACGGGGGTGGCGGCGCACGATCGCATCCTTGCGTGCAACGCTGGCGGCCATCATGCAGGCAGTCGCTCCGAAGGTGAAATTGCGGGCCATGCTCAATGAAGTTTCAGGATGAGCCAGTCGATCTTGGTGCTGATGCGCAAGATCACCTTGCGCAGTATGTGGATGGCCTCGCCGCTGTCCGTATAGACGGCTCCAGAACCCACCGCACCAGCGGCTAGAAAGAGCTTGCTGTCGTCACGATTCGCCAGCAGGCGCACTGCCAGGCTTTTCTGCGGGATGGGTGCGACACCTGCGGACGTGTTCGTACCGCCGATGGGCAACTGACCCTGCGCTGTCGCCCACATGATGGAATCGACCTTGCATTTGATGATCCGGCCCGGATACATCTTGAGCGCGATTTCCGCCTCCTGGCCCGGCTTGATCTTGCGCACTTCGTTCTGGCCGAAGATGGCCATGATCCATTGCTCGTCTTCGACGAATGTCATCGCCGGCGTTATAGGCAGCGGCACCGCCATGGCTCCGGGCCGCAGCGCCAGTGCGACCACGGTGCCATTGGCCGGTGCCCGATATATAGTCTGGTCGAGCCGCCATCGTGCATCGCCGAGCTGTGCTTCGACGCGGGCGACCTGCGCCTTGACGTTGGCGATTTCGTCCTGCTCGCCGTCATCGGTCTTCGCCGCGAGTTTCTCTCGTACTTGCGACTCAGCGGCCGTGGCCGCTTCGAGTTGGGCATCGAGATTGGCAGCGTCGGCGAGAGCTTGTTCGTAGTCGAACCGATTGCCCGCGCCGGTAGCCGCCAATTCATCGAGCTGTTGCACTCGCAGGCGCGCGAGTTTCAGTTGCGACGCCACGGCCTGCTTGCTGCCGCTGGCATTGAGCAATTGTTGAGCGAGACCGCGTTGATTGGCATTCGCCGTGACCAACTGCACGCCGAGTTGCTGGAGCTGGGCCTGCAAGGCACTCACTTCGAGTTCATAAGGAGTCGGGTCGAGCCTGAACAGCACATCACCCTTGCGGACAGGCCGGTTCGGCTCGACCAGTACCTCGGTGACGAGTCCGTTGACGCGTGCGTTGACCGCCACGACATAGTTGACGACGCGGATGTCCGACGACGACGGTGCAACGATGTTGAGCAGCAGGATCAGTGCGGCTATGCCGATGATGGGAAGAGTGATCACGACGATCTGGCTGGTCATGTTCCACGGCAGCCAGCGGAACTTGAAAAAGATCAGCCAGACGAAGAACGAGTAGATGCTGAGCAGCAGAAGTTCCATGTCAGACTTCCTCCGTCCGGCGAGCGGTGCCCGCGAGGGGTGCATCGGCGGACGATTGCGCCGCCGCTGTGGAGGATGCGTGCTCGTGCGGCTCGACGACGTCCGCGCCGTAGGCAAGCTTGTAGAGGACCGGCTTCGAGTAGGCCCACAACCACGCCAGGGGCCAGAGCATTCCGCCGAAGAATAGCGACAGCAGGCACAGTGTCTTGATCGCGCTCGCTTGCGGGTGGTGGCGTTGTTCGGCGATTTTTTCCGGCAGGATGTGCACTATCCAGAACACTGCGATGGCGATGGCCGGTGCAATAGCCAGTACGATCCAAGCAAGGACATTCGCTACCGAGTCAAGGGTCTCGCCCGAGAACAGCGAAGCGTGTGCGCTTGGCGCCGCGGCCAAGGCCCCGAGCGCTGGGACGTGCGCCAACAATCGACGCTCGATCCGCCGCGCCCGCGATGAACGCCGCCTGCGCATTCAATAGCGCGCTACGATGCCGAACTTCAGCTGGTCGAAATCGGGCGTGCTGGTAGCCGCGCCGAGGTCGAGCCAGTGCTTCTCATATCCAAGGCGCATCGAAAAAGTCGACGATACGTCCCAGCGCGCTCCGATGCCTAAGTTGTAGACGAGATCGTCGATGCTGCGCGTGCTCTGCCATGCGCCGCAGTAGTAGCCCCACCACGGATCCCACCAGCACGCCGCTTCGGGAGGAGCATCCGGAATATTCGTGTCGATGAAAGTCCAGCCGACGCCGCCGCTCAAATAGGGAGTGAGGGGGCCTTCAAGCAGGTTGAAGTTCACGGCGACGCGCGGCGTGAAAGACTCCAACTCGCCTTCGGCCGAAAATCCCGGCGTGCCCACCGTCCCGGACGCGACACTTGCGTCGTAGTTGATGGTGTTCCAGTCCAGGCTGAATTGCAGCTCGAAGCGATTGTTAAACCGGTAGCCGAATACCAATGCCAGGCCCACGTCCTCGTCCAGCGATGCGAACGAGCCGCCGTTGAAATCGATGTCTTGCGGATCCTGGTAGATGATATCGGCGCCGAATTCCCAACCCGGCTGGCGATCCGCCCAGACGGCGGCTGACCAGAACGCGGTGCATGCTGCGAGGGGAACGACGTAGCGAGGCTTCATGGCGTGATCTCCTGTTGAGGGTAGGTTTGCGGTGATCCCAGGATCGCGGGCTCGGCGCGTGATGCGTCGAGCGCCCTG
>JAIBJL010000584.1 GCA_020029545.1 Gammaproteobacteria bacterium | reverse complement strand
CTCCCACTCATTCAACCATTGAAAAACTGAATGCGTTGCAACCGGACATCGTTCTCGTCGTCAAGCTCAAGCAGCCGGTTGCACGAGATCCTGATTCGGCGAAATCCACGGACAGGAGCTTCGGCTTCCGCTGGTTCGTTCCCGAACTGTTGAAGCATCGAGCCGTGTGGCGGGAAGTCCTGCTGGCCTCGCTCGTGCTGCAGCTATTGGCACTGGCTTTCCCGCTGTTCACGCAGGCCATCATCGACAAGGTCGTGGTGCATCGTACCGAGAGCACCCTGATTGCGCTCGGTATCGGCATGGCCGTGTTTATCGTGTTCACCGCAGCGCTCGGCTGGGTTCGACAATACCTGATCCTGCACACCGGCAACCGCGTGGATGCCGTGCTGGGGACCCATGTGTTCGACCACCTGTTCCGGCTGCCCATTCTGTACTTTCAGCATCGGCCCACGGGCGTGATCGCCGCGCGCCTGCAAGGGATCGAGACCATCCGCGAATTCGTCAGCTCAGCCGCCGTCACGCTGATGCTCGATCTGCCGTTCCTGCTGATCTTTGTGGGCATCATGTTCTGGTACAGCGTCCCGCTGACGATGGTCGTATTGGCGATTCTCGCCTTGATCGTGGGGGCCAGTGCCCTGGTGGCGCCGCTGTTTCAGCGGCGCTTGAACGAGCAATTCCTGCGCGGGGCGGCCAATCAGGCATTCCTGACGGAGTATGTGACGGGCATCGAGACGGTGAAATCACTGCAGCTGGAGCCGCATGTGAATCACCGCTATCGCACGTTGCTGGCGGCTTCCCTCGGTGCGTCGTTCAAGACGCGTCAGCTTGGCAACGCATACGGCACGGCGGCCTCGGCACTGGAGCAGCTCATGAATCTTCTGATCCTGGTCGTGGGTGCCTGGCTGGTCATGACAACGGCGAGTTTCACGGTGGGCATGCTGGTGGCATTCCAGATGTTTGCCTCGCGGGTTTCGCAGCCCATGTTGCGGCTGGTCGGTTTGTGGCAGCAGTTTCAGCAGGCGCGAATTTCCGTCACGCGGCTGGGCGATGTCATGAATGTTCCCACCGAGCCCTATCGCCTGGCGCAGACCCGGATGCTCTCCGGCCGTGGTGCGATCCAGATTGAGGGGCTGGGTTTTCGCTACAGCGACGATCTCCCTCTGCTGTATGACGACTTCAATCTTCAGGTCGGCGGTGGACAGCTGGTCGCCATCATGGGTCCATCCGGTGCGGGTAAGAGCACGCTCGCCAAGTTACTGCAGGGGTTCTATCCGCCCTCGTGCGGCAGCATCCGCATTGATGACATCGACATCCGCAACCTGTCAGTGAACGAATTACGCAGTCACTTCGGTGTGGTGCCGCAGGAGACGACGTTATTCTCTGGCACCCTCCTCGACAATCTGCGCATCGCCAACTCGTTTGCATCGTTCGATCAGGTGGTCGCCGCCTGCAAGATGGCCGAGATTCATGGAGCGATCGAAGCCTTGCCCAACGGCTACCAGACAGAAATCGGGGAGCGGGGCGTGGGTCTCTCGGGCGGCCAGCGTCAACGGATCGCGATCGCCCGAGCCTTGATCAAGGGTCCCAAGGTGTTGGTTTTCGATGAGGCCACCAGCAGCGTCGATGCGCCGACCGCAGAACAGCTCGGTCGCACGATCAATGCGCTGAAGGGACGAGCCACCATTGTGTTCATTGCCCACGCCTTGCCGAAGTCATTGCAACCCGACAGCGTGGTGCGTATTGGCGAGAAGCTTTCCGCCATCCCGTCTCCCGGACGCAGCTCGGTAGAAACACACGCAGCAGGTAGTTCAGTATGAGCCAGACCGACGCCGTATCGTCGCCGGTGACCCTCCGCCTCGCCTCCGCGCTTTTCGAGATCGAAACGAAGGAACCCGGCAAGACGTCGAGAACCGTGCTGTGGCTGGTCATCGCGCTGGTCAGCATTTTGTTCGCCTGGTCGCTGTTCGCAAAGCTCGACATTGTCGCAGTTGCGCAGGGACGGTTAGTGCCAAGCACCTATGTGAAGATCGTCCAGCCGGCGGAATCCGGCATTGTCCGCGAGATCCTGGTGAAGGAGGGCGACCGGGTAGCCAAGGATCAGGTGCTGGTGAGGCTCGACCCCACGGTCTCCAGCGTCGACAGCACGGCAATCCGTCGTGAGCTGCACCTGCAGCGCTTACAGCTGCGCCGCATCGAGTCGGAGCTGACCGGCAAACCGCTGCTGCGCAGGAACAAGGATGACGAACTGCTATTCGCACAGATCAACGCCCAGCGAACCAGTCACCGGCAGTCACTGACGGACGCCGTCGCACAGGAGACCGCGGCGCGCGAACGGGCAACGAAGGAACTGTCAGCTGCGCAAGAGGTACTCAAGAAGCTGGAAGCCACGTTGCCGAGCTACGAAAAGACGGCGCGAGCTTACGGGAAACTTGCCAGCCAAAATCTGGTCGGCGCGATTCAGGCCGAGGAGAAACAGCGAGAGGCACTGGAAAAGGCGCAGGACCTGGAGGCGCAGCGCGCCACCGTCGCCGCAATCGCTGCAACCATCTCACAATCATCACAGCGCCTGGCCCAGTTGAAGAGTTCTTACGCCAACGACCTGAATCAGCTACGGATGGAGGCGGTCACGGCGATCACCCGGCTTGAGCAGCAGGAGCAGAAACTCGACTATCAGCGCGGTTTGCTCGAACTGCGTGCGCCACAGGCT
>JAIBJL010000583.1 GCA_020029545.1 Gammaproteobacteria bacterium | reverse complement strand
GCACCCTCTTAGGTGCTTGATTTCGGGAGCGCCGCGAAAGTCGCGCCTTTCGCAAGCGACGTCGCAAAACGGCAGGGACAGCCTTTTGCGACACCCTCGACCGGGAGAGGGGGAGTTGGCTGATGCCGTTAATTCTATTGGCCGAGCAGCCAGCGATCGACCACGATGCGCACGCTGGCAGCGCCATTTTTTGCCCGCATGCGCGAGGGCACGCGCAGGCCGGGCTCTGCCGAATATTGCTGGTAGTCGATCAACCAGCCAGCTTGCTCCAGCCGCGTCACGCCTTGCGTGTCCGGTTCCTGCCAGCGATGCTCGCCGGGTGCGGCCAGGCCCAGCATCCAGAATCGCAGGTTGCCCGCCGGCACCGAGGCGCCAAGACGCGCTTCCAGCTCATCCCAGGCAGCTTGCGACTCGAGCACTTTGCCCTCGCCCGCTTCCAGCCGCAGTTGCGGATTCGCCGCCTCGCCATCGACCTGCAGCCGCACACTGCCCATGCCGATCGGGCCGCGAATCTCTACCTGTGCCTGTGCGTTGCGTTGTTTCCAGTCGAAGGAACCCGAGCCGCCACCGTTCGGACCCGACACGGCGATACGACCGTGTGCCTGCCAGCGTTCCAGCTGATGCAGATCGGCAGGCAGCGGTACGGCGGAGCGTTGCGGAGCGGTGGCGCAGCCGGCGACGACGACCAACACCACGGCAGCAACCCCCCACCGGCAGGACAGCGCGTGCAATCGCAAGCCTCAGTTCGGTAGCGACTGCAGCCGCTTGTGCACCTTGGTGTTGTCCGGATAGCGCTCCAGCGCTTCCTTCAAGGTGGCGCTCGCTTCTTCCTTGCGATTCAACGCAATCAGCACCTCGGCGAGATGCAGATCGACTTCGGCATCGTTGATGCGACGCTTGGCACGCTGCAGATAATCGAGCGCTTCATCGTCGCGCTTCTGGCGATGCATTGCCCAGCCCATGCTGTCGAGTACCGCGCCGTTGTCCGGCGTTTCCGCCAGCGCCTGGGCAATCAACTGCATGCCTTCCTTGTGATTTCGCGTGCGGTCGACCAGCGTATAACCCAACGCATTCGTCGCCGCGGGATCGGCGGGCCGATCCGCAACCAGCTTGCGCAGCTCGGCAATCGACTGATCGACGCGTTCGGCGGCTTCCAGCTGAAAAATGCGGGCGAAGCGCAGCTCGGCAGAATCCGGGTACTCTTCCAGGGCTTGGTCGAGCACGGCCAACGCACCCGATCGATCACCGCTGTTGGCAAGCAGATTGGCGCGCGCGGTAATGATGTCGAGGGCGTACTGCGGCCGGGTGCTGCCGAACTCTTCCAGGTGGGCAAGTCCTTCCTTGATGCCGGTGCGCCGCATCTTGATCAGCGCCGCGCGCGACTGTGCGGCGACGGCCATCTCGCCGCTGGTGACGCGACCGTAGATCTGCACCGCCTCGTCCCAGGATTCGCGCAACTCGGCAATGGCGCCAAGATAGAACAGCGCTTCGTATACATAGCGGCCGCTGGAGAGCAGCGCGCTGTAGCGCTGTTTCGCTGCTTCACGATCGCCCAGCTGAAAATCGATGTCGGCCAGGGCGCGCTCGGCGACAGCGGCAGCGGATTCGCTGCTGGCCAGCGCAGTGAGTTCGGCACGCCCCTCCTTGTCGCGCCCGGACTGCAGCAGCATGAGCGCGTACTCGAGGCGGTAGGAGTCCTGCCCGTCGCGTTGAATGACCTCGCGCGCCGTCTTCAACCCAGTTTCGGCGTCGCCTCGAATCATTTGCACCTGGCCGAGCAGCAAGCCGGCCGGCGACCAGAACGGCCCCAGTTCGTGAGCCTTCTGCGCATGCGTCAGTGCGAGTGCGAAGTTGTCGGACTGCATTGCGGAGCGGCCCAGCGCGTAGTGTGCCTCAGTCAGCGCGGGATATTTTTGTACCAGCTTCTGCAGCACGGCGGTCGTGCCGGCCGCCGACCCTTCCTCGCTCAGCTGCGGTAACAGCGCCAGAAAGCCGGCTTGCGGATTGATGAAAGCGGTATCGAGCAGAAACCCCAGGTGTTCCGCCGCACGATCGATCTGATACAGATGCAGCGCGGCAAAGCCCGCAAAGCGGCGTGCTTCCTCGTTGGTCTGGTTCAACTCGAGCCAGCGCTCCGCCGCCGTCAGCACCAACGTCCATTGATGATGTTCGTAAGCGACCCGAGTGGCCTGCTCCGCCAGCTGCTCATCGCTGGCCAGCTGCGACGCCCGCACATAGGCACGCGCCGCTTCGCGATATTGATTGCGCTGCAGGGCGACTTCCGCCCCCAGCACCAGCGCATTCGGATCGGTCGGCAGCCCCGCCGCGATGTCGGACGGCGCGCCAGCACCGGGCTGGACCTGCTGAGCAGCGCAGCCAGCCAGCACAGCGGCCACCAGCGTCGGCAACAGCCAACGAACGGGAACGGAGGAGAACGCGCGATCGAGCATGATGACGACTATAACAGGCTGACCTGATGGCAGGACTGTCCCAGATGATTGATTCCGATGGATTCGTGGCGGGTGACTGCAACTTAACCGCCCCGTGGACGGACGCGAGGCGCAGGTCCCGGTTGTCCGGCCTGGCGCCTCCTCAGTGCCCCCCTCTTTGGAGGGTGTCGCAAAAGGCTGTCCCTGCCGTTTTGCGACGTCGCTTGCGAAAGGCGCGACTTTCGCGGCGCTCCCGAAATCAAGCACCTAAGAGGGTGCT
>JAIBJL010000582.1 GCA_020029545.1 Gammaproteobacteria bacterium | reverse complement strand
GTGTCAACGCGCGTTCGACCAGCAGTTCGGTGTCCGGCCGCGGAATCAGCACGGCCGGCGACACTTCGAACAGCAATGACCAGAACTCCTGCTGTCCGCAAATGTATGCAACGGGCTCGCCTTTCACGCGGCGCATGACGAGTTGCTGAAACGACCAGCCAGCCGCCGTCGGCAATTCCCGTTCGGGCGTGCTGCGGAAACTTGTCCGCGACAACCCCGTCACATGTTCGAGCAACAGTTCGGCGTCCAGGCGCGCCGAAGAAGAGGTGCGCGACAGCAGGGTCGTCGCAGTATGCAGTGCGTCGGAAACCGTCTGGGAGGAATTTACAGCGGGCATCGGCGGGATCGCATCACGTACAATGACCGCTAGCGTATCTCATGTCTGTCTTCCAGGCTTTACGGCGTAGCCGTCCGACTGTAGCCCGTCGCCTGTAGCCCGTTTGCGCGCGGAGCGTCTCGCCATGCACGTTTATTCGAACGCATTGGAAATGATCGGCCACACGCCGATGCTGCGTCTGAATCGACTCGATACCCGCCCTTGCGAATTGTTTCTGAAGCTCGAGATGCTCAATCCCGGGGGCTCGATCAAGGATCGCATCGGCCTGTCGATGATCGAGGCGGCCGAACGCCGCGGCGAGCTCAAGCCCGGCAGCACCATCGTCGAAGCCACTGCGGGCAATACCGGATTGGGACTCGCGCTCGTCGCTGCGCAGAAAGGCTATCGACTGGTGCTGGTGTTGCCCGACAAGATGAGTCAGGAGAAGATCTTCAATCTGCGTGCGCTGGGCGCGGAAGTGGTGCTGACGCGCTCCGATGTCGGCAAAGGCCATCCGGAGTACTACCAGGACTTGGGCGCGGCCATTGCAAAACGCACCGGCGGATATTTCATCAATCAGTTCGCGAATCCGGATAACCCGAAAGCGCACGAAAATACCACGGCGCCGGAAATCTGGGAGCAGATGCAGCAGCGCCTGGATGCCGTTGTCCTGGGCGTGGGTTCCAGCGGCACGATTGCCGGGCTCGCCGCCTACTTCAAGCAGCACGCACCGCATGTGGAACTGGTGCTTGCCGATCCGCAAGGCTCCATTCTGGCCGAGTACATCCAGACCGGAAAAATGACAACGAAAGGCTCGTGGCTGGTCGAAGGCATCGGTGAGGATTTCATCCCGTCGATCTGCGACTTTTCGCTGACGCACCAGGCATACAGCATTCCGGATGCGGAGTCGTTCTCGGTGGCGCGCGAGCTATTGCAGAAGGAGGGCGTACTGGCAGGCTCATCGACCGGCACGTTGCTGGCAGCGGCGTTGCGATATTGCCGTCAGCAGCAAACCCCGAAACGCGTCGTCACGTTTGCCTGCGACACCGGCGCCAGATATCTGTCGAAGTTGTTCAACGATTTCTGGATGGAAGATCAGGGATTCATCGAGCGCGAAAAATTCGGCGACTTGCGCGATCTGATCGGCCGCCCGCACGGCGAACGCGCCACGATCACCGTGGGCCCGAACGATGCGTTGACGACAGCGCACAATCGCTTGCGCAATGCCGGATTCTCGCAGCTACCGGTAATGGACGGCGAGAAGCTGATCGGCGTCGTCACCGAAGACGACATTCTACGGTTCGCTTTTGGCCGGCCCGAATGCTTCAACGAACCGGTCAAACAGGCCATGACCATTACCTTCCTGCGCGTCGACAAAAGCACCTCGATCAACAATCTGGTCGCGATGCTCGAAGTCCGATCATCGGCCGCCGTGATGGACGGCGAGAAATTTCTCGGCCTGGTCACGCGGTCGGATGTGCTCAATTACCTGCGGCGGCAGGTGAAGTGAGTGCAGGAGAAAGGCGCTTCCTTGTGCGCTTTTTTACTCCTGTACTCGCTTCCCTCAAAGCAGCGTCACGGACGCCAGTTTTTTCGCCCTGGCTGCAAACTTCTTATCGAAGGTAGCGAATGACGCGGCTGGTCCCATGCTTACCAGGTGAATCGCGTCGGCGAAGTCGACGCCGGCGTCCGTCAGCTCGAAGGCACGTGCAACAGACGCTGCGTCTTCGAGCTTCACGTTCGGCAGTCCGGCAACGGAACGAAGCGCTGCGGTGATACGCGGCTGTTCAAATGCGTAAAGACTCCGCAGTACCCACGAGGTTTCCAGCAACACGGTTTTGGCAATCCAAATGTCGTCACGCCGGAACAGTGAAGTGGCCCGCGCCGCCTGAGCGACGTCGTCCTGTGTCAAAAGACGAATCAGAACATTAGTATCGACCGCTTGCATGCCGCTTCCTTACGTTCTTCATGATCGAAGCATCCATTTCCTCGATTGAACGCGCAGTCGCGCCATGCCTCTTGAGGGTGCCGGCCACTTTATCAATATGAGTTGGCTCGAACTGATGCAATGGTTTAAGCAGAACACCGTCCTCGACATTCTCGACTGAAAATTCGGTACCAGGGAGCCAGCGATGAGCATCCCGCACGGACTTCGGCAGGATGATTTGGCCTTTGGATGACAGCTTGGTGGTAGCCACGTTTGTCACGAAGTAAGATAAAAGTAAGTCAGTCTAACTCGTGGGCGGATTTTTTTGTAGCGACCCCCTCACCCAACCCTCTCCCGCAAGGAGGCTGTCGTAAAAGTACTTTTGCGACTGCCTCCCGCCGGCCACGGATGGCCGGACGAAATCAAGCACCCTCTTAGGTGCTTGATTTCGGGAGCGCCGCGAAAGTCGCGCCTTTCG
>JAIBJL010000248.1 GCA_020029545.1 Gammaproteobacteria bacterium | reverse complement strand
AGTTGGCATGATCCGGCGCGAGGAGAAGGTCACGGAGTAACAACGACGTTGCACAGCCCGCCGTCAGGACGGTGAGCAGGCAAATTCAAGAGCCTCGTTGACGTGCGTCAGCGCAAAGGCGTCACCCAAGCGATTTGTCCAAGCACGTGCGTGCTCGATAGTTGAGGCGTTACTCGATGACTTCGGACCCACAGAAAAGCCAACAAGCTTTCGGATCACAAGTTTTCGAACACCGCGTGCAGGAAGACGCTTCTAGCATTGGCGCGCCAATCCTCATCAAGGGTGCGACGATCCTGTCCATGGCTGAAAGGCCTGACGATCTGGAGCGCGGGGACATCATAATTCACAACGGTCGCATCGTTGAGATCGGCCCTTGTCTCACGTGCAAGGAAGCATTTGTCATTGATGCCGCCGGGATGATCGCGATTCCAGGCTTTCACGATACGCACAGGCACAGCTGGGAGGGTCAGCTGCGCAGGGTTATACCTAGTGGTGACATCAACGACTACACCTGCACCACTCATGGTGGATTCGCGGAACACTATGCGCCGCAAGACATCTACGTCGGTACGCTGCTGACCGTGCTGCACGCATTATCGTGTGGGATCACATCAATCCTGGATTATTCGCACAACAGCCAAAGCCTAGCGCACTGCCATGCCGCAATCGACGCACTTGCTGATTCTGGAATACGTGCCGTCTACGCGTGCGGGGCGCCAAGTATTCTGGGGCGGGCACGAACCAATTGCGAGTGGCCTGGGGTCATTGCTGAGCTCGCCGAGACGCGGTTCGCGGACAAGAACGGCCTGCTGACTATCCGTGTTGCTGGGACGCCAGCGACGCTCGGTCGTGAATTCTTCGAACTCGCCGACCAGCTCAACCTAGGTGTGAGCATTGATGCGGTCGCCGGCCCGTCATCATCCCAATGGATCTTGGATGCAGGAGGAAAGGGCTGGCTTGGACCAGACCGCACGCTCATTCATTGCACCGCATTAGGTGACGATGCATGGGGAGTGATCGCTCGAACGGGGACGACAGTATCCTTGTGTCCGCACGCTGACATGCAATATGCGATCGGCGAACCGCCGCTTTTGCAAGCCATGTCGGCTGGCGTTCGTCCAAGCATAAGTGTCGACGACGACGTGGGTTTGTCGAGCGACATGTGGACTCAACTACGAATTCTGTCCGCTTCGTTCCGTCATCGATTTGGCATGTTCGCGGATAACGTTGATTACGCAAAGGCGCGCGCATTGACGGCTTACGATCTACTGGACTACGCGACAGCGCAAGGAGCGCGGGCTAACGGCCTGGCCGAACGATGCGGCCGATTGGTGGTTGGTTTGGAAGCCGATATCGTCTTGATCAACGGCGAAGACCTCAACAACATGCCTCTCAACAATGCGTATGGCGCCGTGGTGTTAGGTTCCGACACCACAAGCGTTTCGACCGTAATAGTCCGAGGTGTCATTCGTAAGCACGAGGGCAAGCTTGTTGGCGTGAACGAACAAGCCCTGAAAAAGCTCGTTCGATCCTCGCGCGATCGTTTGTTCGAGAAGCTCGACAAGACGATCGACGTACTAAGTCGCAATGCGTGAATAAGCGCGCTTCGAACTTCATCGTCAACACTATTCCAGCCCGCCCCAAAAACTGATCACGATGAAGTTGCAAATGGCTCAGCGATCTGCCCTCTTGAGACGAACGCTGTTAGCCCCGAGGGCTACTTCTTTTTCTTCCTCGGATCGGTAAATTCATTGTTGTTCAGTCGGCAAAGGCAACTCCTATTGTGTTCCCCGACGCTCGGACATCGAAAAGTCGACTCAACACCGTGGAAACGTACGGGCCGTAATCCCCGATATAAAGCCTCTGCTGACTGTTCAAAAGCATGCTTTGGGCGCGCCGACGGCGAGACGTTCGGCGCCCCCTGAACGCGAATTTCAGTGTCCCGCAGCGGGCTTGTCCCAATCCGTCTTGCCGTCATCCTGGCCAGCTACGGAGTACAGGACTTGCGCGTTGCGCGTCTTCTGAAATTCTTCCAGGGACTGGTTGCGCATCGCCGCGTAGATGTGCAGATTTGTGGTGCCGACGACGGCGCCGAGCTTTTCGAGCAGGAAGAAGATCACGCCGTACTGAAGCAGCGCGCGCCAGTCCCGCCGGCGGACCATGTCGCGCTCGTTATCGGTGAGTCCATGGGCTGCGAACAGCGGTTCGGGGTCCGCGAGGAACTGCTTGCGAAACTCGGGCTTGATGAGCTCGTGCAGGAAATTGCTGAGGCGGTAGCCCTTCACGCTGCGATCGAGCGTGAATGGATACGTGCCCTGCAGTTTTTCCATGCCCGCCCATTGTTTGCCGATGCGCTCGCGGTATGCGGACACGGACTCCTCACGCGGATCCTCCGAGTCGTTCTCATAAATGACCGTGGCGATGGGCGTCATCGAGGGCAGGTAGTACGCCTGGTGCAGCTTCTTCACCTTCTTCGAGAGCGCACCGCGCATGATGAGCCACATGATGACTTCCGAACCTTCGAAGCCGCCTTTCTCGGCGAACTCGGCGATGGTGATGCTCGTGAGCCCTTCCGGATCCTTTTCGAGCCGGTCGAGAAACTCCATGTCCCAGGGCGTGTTGTTGAAACCGCAGCGCTCACCGTGCACTTGGTGAGAAAGACCGCCGGTGCCGACGATCACGACTTTCAGATCTTCCGGATAACTTTCGATCGCCTTGCGCAGCGCCTGGCCGAGTTTGAAGCAGCGCTTGGCGGAGGGAATGGGGAACTCGAGCACGCCGACTTGCAATGGCACGATGGCGGCTGGCCACGAGCCGTTCTCATGCGGCAGCAGCAGCGAGAGCGGCGAGAAGAAGCCGTGGTCGAGTCCCTTGCCCTGGAAATAGGACAGGTCGAACTCGTCTGCGACGAGCCCGTTGGCCACGTGGCGCGCCAGGTCGGGGTGCCCCATGATCGGCGGCAGCTTGCGCGGTCCGCCGCCTTCGTCCGCGACCCAGTATTTCTCGCCGACGCCGAGTGCGAAATGCGAGTAGTGGTCGAAGAAGAACGAGGTGATGTGATCGTTCGCGATGAAGAACAGCACGTCCGGCTTCTTGTTCGCCAGCCACTGTTGTACCGGCTTGTAGCCGGCGAAGATGGGTGCCCACACGGGGTCCTGCTGTTTGCTGGTGTCCAGCGCGAAGCCGATAGTCGGCGTGTGAGAAGTCGCGATACCGCCAACGATCGTCGCCATTACAGAGTCCTCGGTTGGAAGGCGGCAGGCTAACATAGCTGCTCGCGCGCGCTGCCGTGCGGCGTGAAGTCCACCCGTATGGGAGGCGGCGCAGGCCGTTCAACAGGTTCATCATCGAAGACCGTGGCTTCAGCCATGAGCCCGTGTGATCAGTTCATCCAAGGCATCGATAATCTGATGGCCTTCATCTGCGAGCGACTTCACAAACTTTCCCAGCGTGTCTTTGGCGACCGAGACTATTTCCAATGGTTGCAGGACCACAGGCGTTTTTTCGATGACGAACGTGGGATTGAAGCGCGGGTGGCTGACCTTGTCCAGGTGTGACTTCTTCACCAATAGAACCACGACACGCGTTTGTAGCCATCGAAGATGGCAGACTGCACAATCACTACGTAAGGGATGCTGCCGCGATTTTGGCTGCGGTTGCGATGCACATCGAATCGAGCCATTCAGAGTGTCGAATGTTCGTCGGCGAAGGAGCCGTGCTTTTCGGCGAATGTATTCCAGGTCTCGGTGGCTTCTTTCAATGCCTTGGCCTCAGCCGCGCGGCGGCCCTTTTCCTGGATGACGAAATCGGCCAGTAGGGATTCGACCACTTCGGAAAGGTGTCCGCCACTCCGCGAACCTGAGTGACCAGATCCTCGTTTAAGGACAGGTTTACGGCTCGCTTTGGGGCACTGACGTTATAGGCGGCTCGCATTTTGCCCACTCCACTTGGGTATGCGCATAAGGACCCGGCTGCAAGTATTCTGGGAACTAGGGGTCAGACGCAACAGCTGAGTGCTGGCTGCGGCCGGGTTCATCATTGCAGTCGCCAGTTAGGACTGAGACGAACGCTGTTATCCCCGAGGGCTACTTCTTTTTCTTCCTCGGGTCGGTAAATTCATTGTTGTTCAGTTCTTCCAGACTCGGCCAGTAATGCTTCGGGTAGCGGCCTTTCAATTCCTTTTTTACTTCCGTGTAGCCGCGCGCCCAAAAGCTCGTCAGATCGCGTGTCACCTGCACCGGGCGATGCGCGGGTGAGAGGAGTTCGAGCGTGAGGGGCACGGCCCGATCGGCAATGCGGGGTGTTTCGCGCAGGCCGAACACCTCCTGCAGGCGCACTGCGACTGTGGGTGAGTCTGCTGCTGAGTAGTCGATGGGAATGCGTGACCCGCTGGGCACGAGAAGGTGTGTCGGAGCGAATTCATTCAGACGTTGCTGCTGATTCCAGTCCAGCAGCGTTAGCAGCGCCGCATGCAGATCGAGCCGCGTCAGATGATCGCGTCGCGACATGCCGTTCAGCCAGGGTGCGAGCCAGGTGTCGAGTGTCGCTTCGAGTTGCGTCTCCGACACGTCAGGCCAGCTGCTACGCCGGTCGAAGCGCAAAGCAAATAACATGCGAGTTTGCAACGCGCGTGCTGGCTTGCTCCAGGGTAGCTGCGCCAGGCCAAGCTCACGAATACCGGTCAGCAGGGCTGCGGTCACGAGTGCCGGATCGGGTTTGTCGAGACGGCGTTCCTCGAGGCGTATTGCACCGAGCCATCGCTCGCGGCGTGCCGACACGGCCTGTTCGCGCGAATCCCACTCGATACGTTCGCGTGTCTCGATATGTGCGGCGAAGTCGCGTTCCAACGATTGACGCCGCAATGGCGCCGCCAACCGCACGGTCGATTCGCGTTCGCCGGCATCGAGATTGGCAATCACCAGGAATTCCTGTTGCGCCAGGCTGTGCACACCGGAGATGACTGCGCCCCGGCCGTTCTGGAGCAGATACCGGCCGCCCGCGCCCCGCGACTGCGCGATGCGATCCGGATAGGCGAGCGACAGTAATCTGCCGACATCGTCGTCCGCCGCCGCAGCGTTGACGCGCGCATCACGCACCTGCCGTTCCAGTTGCTGGGCGGATTGCAACACGCGCTGACGCGCCGCGTGATCCAGTGCCAGCCCTTCAGGCAAGGCGCGCGGATCGCTCAGCGACTCGATGCGCAAGCGCAGATCGATATCGCGTGTCGCGGCCGGACCGGTCGCGCGCAGCAGATCGCGCTCGCCCAACACCGCCGCAATCTGCACGGCGAGTTTCGTCTGACCGAGTTGCGCGGCGCGGACGATCATGTGTGCCAGCCGGGGATGCGTGCTCAAGCCTGCCATCGCACGGCCGTGCGCGGTAATGCGGCCCTTGCCATCGACTGCTTCGAGTGCGGTGAGTAGTTCGCGCGCCTGGCCGAATGCAGCCGACGGCGGCGGGTCGAGCCAACGCATTGCCAGCGGGTCCTGCGTCCCCCACGCAGCCAGTTCCAGCGCCAATGTCGCCAGATCGGCTTCGACCATCTCCGGTGGCGTGTGTGCGCTGAGAGCGGCGTGTTCGCTCTCCGACCACAAGCGATAACACACACCGGTCTGCGTGCGACCGGCGCGTCCACGTCGCTGTTCGGCCGATGCGCGCGAGATCCGTGTCGTCTCGAATCGATTCATGCCGGTACCAGGGTCAAAGCGAGCGCGTCGCACCAGGCCGGAGTCGACGATCAGGCGAATGCCTGCAATCGTCAGACTGGTTTCGGCAATATTGGTTGCGAGCACGACCTTGCGTTCGCCGGCGCGTGCCGGTTGCAAGGCGAGATCCTGTTGTTCGACAGGCAGTTCGCCAAATAGCGGCAGCACGCGCACGCCGGTCGGCAGCGCATGCTCTTCCAGCTGTCGCTGGGTGCGATGGATCTCCGCTTGTCCGGGAAGGAACACCAGCACATCTCCCGGTTCTTCGGCGAGTGCATTGAGGATGGTTGCCGCCGCGATGCGCGGCAGATCGCGTTCGGTTTCCGGCGGCGTGCTGCGACGGTCGACTGCACGCACGCGAAATTTTGTCGTGACGTCGAAGCTGCGACCCTCGGCAGTCACGATGGGTGCATCACCCAGCAGCTTCGACACCGCAGCGCCATCGAGCGTCGCGGACATGACCAGGATGCGCAAATCGTCCCGCACGTTCTGCTGCGCATCCAGACTCAGCGCCAGGCCCAGATCGGCATGCAGACTGCGCTCGTGAAATTCATCGAAAATCAGCAGGCCGACGCGCTCAAGCGTGGCGTCGTTCTGCAACCAGCGTGTCAGGATACCTTCGGTAACCACTTCGATCTGCGTGGCGTTGCTGACGCGCGTTTCCAGACGTGTGCGGTAACCGACGCGCCGGCCGACGCTTTCGCCGAGCGATTCCGCCATGCGCGTGGCGACCGCCCGTGCGGCAAGCCGACGCGGTTCCAGCATCACGATTCGTTGCGTGCCCAGCCAGGGTGCGTCGAGCAATGCCAACGGCACGCGAGTGGATTTGCCCGCCCCTGGCGGTGCCTGCAGCACGACGTTGCGATGTGCGACCAACGCGGCCCGGAGTTCCGGCAGCGCGCTATCGATGGGAAGGGGGGCGAGGGAGGCAGTCACCCGAGCATTATCGCGGGGACTGGCCGCTTTGAAAGGGGTGACGGAACAGGGGAACGGGCTACGGGCTACGGGCTACGGGCTACGGGCTACGGGCTACGGTAAGAGGAAGATAGGAGTCAGAGGTTAGATCATTGCGTAGCCTTCTTACTCTTGCCCCACGCCCCACGCCCCAGGCCCCATCCTGGCGAACCTACTCCAGCGTGAACCACTGCACTTCGACGCGCCGGTTCTTCTCGCTGTCCGGACCCGCGGGCTCTTCCCAGCCGCGGCCGACAGCTTCGAGTCGCGAGGCATCGATGTTCTTGTTGCGCTCCATCAAGGCATCGCGCACCGCCATCGCGCGTTGACGTGACAGTTCCATCGCCTTGAGCGCCATGCTCTTGATCAACTGTTCCCCGCCTTGCTGCCGGAATTCATCCACGCGCGCATTATCGACGTGGCCACGCAGTAAGACGGTAGACCCCGGACTGACCTGCAAGAAGCGCTTGATCGTGTCCAGGTACTCGATGTTCTGCACCGCTGCCTTGTCGAGTGCTGCCGAGTTCGGCTCGAAGAAAAAGCGGATGTCCTTGCTCAGCAGCGGATCGCCTTCCAGCGAACCGGCCGAGGCCGTTTTGATCGGCGCAATGGCGATCTTCTGGTCGGCGAACAAGCCTTTCGCTGCCAGTGCATCGAGGACGGTCGTGTCGACAAAGCGACAGGTGCACCTTGGCGAGTTCGTCTTGCGCATCAGCATCGCTCCAGCCGAACGCTTTGGCGACCACGCCGATGTGCTGGGCCGGCTGATCGCGCAAGCGACGATTGCCTTCCAGGATGCCTTGCACCAGTCCCTTCACCATGTCGGGATGCGCCTTCGCAAAGCCCTTGTTCACCGCGAGCACGTCAGCCACGACCAGCAGGTTGCGATTCGACACCAGCGCCTTCGCCCGACCTTGCGACTTCTCGATGAGCTCATCGGTGCGCGGCGTCCAGCCGACGCAACCGTTCAGGCGCGGCTGCGAGCGGGCAAGCTCGTGCTGATAAGCGTCGCACGCCACGAAGGCGTCTTCGTAGAACACCAGACCCAGCTGGCCTGCCGGCGGGCGCGAATCGAGATCGCGAAGAATCGCCACGCCGACGCCGGCTTCCTGCGCCAGATAGCGAATGAAAAACTCGCTTTCGTTGAATTGTGACGCCGCGAGCACCTTGTCCGCGAGATGGTTGACCGAGGCGATGCCCCGGTCGACGACGACCATGTCGGCGCCGCGCGAGTAGCCGATCTGCACCGGCACGACGGCATCGAACTGTCGGCCCAGCACGGCCAGCGCATCGGCAGTCGTCGCGGTTGCAGCGAGTCGGCCGTTGTTCAGCGGCGACCAGGTTTCGCTTTCGCTCTTGGTGATCTTGACCTTGAAGCCGA
>JAIBJL010000581.1 GCA_020029545.1 Gammaproteobacteria bacterium | reverse complement strand
GACAAGTATTGTGCCGTACTTCCTGTTACAACTTCCTCCGGAACCCACCTTGCCGGCACGCTGCCAGACAGCAAGTCCGTAAGGATCCTTCACCAAAGCGAAGGCGGCAGCACCCTTAACGGCGTTCGAGACCGCACTGTTTCTTCCTACGGAAGGTGACTGTCGGCCAGTGCGCCGGCCGACATGTGGCAAATGCCGTTGCGGCCGACAACAACCACTCGCGAACGGAAGGGGCAGGTTGTCACCCCGGCCAGCTGAAAATCAGCCGAGTTTGACCTGGCCGTCGACGTGCCTTTGCAAACATCCATTGAAAGGGAGACCCGCATGGATTTGCTGTCTATCGACAAGCTTCTTGAAACAAGCCGGCACTACTTCAGCCTGTCAATGTCACACGTGGCCAAACCCGCTTTGGCGCCAATGAACAACGACACCCCTCGCAAGCGTACGCGGTCCGCCAAGGCAAAGCCTGAGCAGGAACACCCGATGAGCAGCCACCGGAGTTCGTCCTGGGGGTGAGGCGAACTGCTCGCAGGCTGCCGGCTATGGAATCTTGCCGAGGTAATCTTGCTTGCCGATTTCGACGCCAGCGTGCCGCAGGATGTCGTACGCCGTCGTCGCATGAAAGTAGAAGTTCGGCAGAACGAAGACGAGCAGATACGCCATGCCTTGGAACGTCATCGAACCATCACGCAACGGCAGGACCACGGTGCGCTCCTCCGAGCCGTCGATTTGGTCCGGCTTGAAGGTCTCGAGGAAGGCAATCGTCTTGTCGATGCGCGCGACGAGTTCGGGAAATGTCGCTTCGGTGTCCTCATATTTTGGCGGTTCGACACCGGCCAGGCGCGCCGCGGCGCCCTTGGCGGTGTCGGAGGCTATTTGCACCTGACGCGACAGGGGAAACATGTCCGGGGCGAGGCGCATCGCGACCAAAACGGAAGGATCTATCTTCTTGATCTCGGCGTGGGCCGCGGCCTTTTGAAGAACCGTGCGCAGGTTGGACAATCCGCGAATAATGGGCGGAATGCTTGCGTGGTACATCGAGAGAGTCATGGCGGGGCTCCTTTTTGGCGAAGCGCGCATCGTCTTGCGCGCGCGTGGAAATCGGTCGGCTGCACACCGCGGCGTGACCGACAAGATTGCATTTTCCACCCTCCATGCTTGAAATGACTGATGGTGTAGAGGACAGGAAAGTTGTCAACACTGGCGAGGTGCACCGTGCACAATCTCGATATTCACAGCGCAACACGCAGGCGTGTTCGCGTCGGCGCGAATCATGCCGGCAGAGAGTTCGCGTCAATTTGCGAACGACGGCTCTCACTATACACACTGAGTACGCCGATCCCGCACCGAAGCGGCACATTCGGCAAACCTGCATTGAGCCGACATCGCGCCGGTTGGCGGTAGTGATTCAGTTCAGATATTCTGTTTTCGACCAATTTGGGGGAGCGTGGCGAATGCGGTGTGTGACGGAATCGGCCCGCGCCGCGTAGTCGTGTACTGGATGGCAGTCACGGTAATGTTCGCCCTGCGCGACTTTTTCATTGTCGCCATCTACTTCCTCGCCGGCTTTGCGAGGCGGCGGCACCCAGGCAGGCCGCTGCACCTGAGTACCAACCACGATCCGCCGTTTCGCTTCGACCGTTGGCTCGCCAACCTCCGCGCATCCTCGGGATCGAACAGATCAAGACGGTACCGTACGCTTGCGTCTCGCATTCGTTGGTCGAACTGCTGATTCGACCTGTCGGGCGTGAGTAGCCCGATGCCGTTTCATCGGGAATTCGCGACTCACAAGCACCGTTGCGCCCGATTCGCGCCTGGTCGGGGGCATTCACTCCGTCGCGAAAGTCGGAGAGCGTAACGGCGCGACTTGAAGCAGGTACTTGTGCGGCGTATGACACTTGTCCGGGCTCGACGACACAAGATTGCGCGTCGTCGCGTAGCTCGGCCGTGCTGACAGTCCGTTGGCAGCGTTAAGTCCTTGAAACGCCATTTGAACGCATCCGCTGGCACGGGTAGTGCGGAGTACGGTGAGCCGCCAAAGAAACTTGCGACGGAACCAATTGCGAACGGGAAGATCAATTGTTGCCTGAGGCTGCAGTCAAGGGCCTGACCGAATTGGGGCCTTGAGTGGTCCCGCAACATAGTGGCGGCATCGTGCATTTCCGTTGATTGCCGTCCTATCGATGATGTTCGGATTGGCACTGACGCCCAGAAGGCCAAAAGCCTCCGTGGCGCCGCGACGAAACCATTCACCAGATGGAGGAAAGTATGATCACACTGCAAGATTGCATCGCATTCAGCGGACTGGACACGGACGTCATCGAGGCCGTCGGTGCACATCACCACCTTCCAGATATTATCGCGGCTCAGTTCGCCGCCGCACAGATGCAAACTCCCTCAGGCGCTGCCGCGATCGCGCAGATCATCCAGCGCAGGATGACAAACCCACGAGCGGCCTTGGAACAAATCGCCAGAACCTCCGGCCAATTGACGAACTTGAGGGAGCAAGCTGCCGCTGGAGCGGATGCTGTGACCCCAATCAACCTGCGGTCGATGACTCCAAGGCGCACACGCAAGGCGGCGTAACCTTTGGGTGGCGAATTAATGTTCAAGCGGCGAACGGCTGTTCGCGCCGATTGAATCTTGACCCAGCCTGCCGATTGAAATTTGACCCAAGGCTGGCAGCTGCTTTTTGAATCGGCAACTGTGGGTAAGTGTAGCAAA
>JAIBJL010000580.1 GCA_020029545.1 Gammaproteobacteria bacterium | reverse complement strand
GGTACCAGAACGTAATCGGGCGCAATGCACGTCTGGCCGGCATTCATCGTCTTTCCGACGGCAATCCGCTCGGCCGCCTTGTCGAGCGCGTAGCCAGGCGCAACGATCGCCGGCGACTTGCCGCCCAGTTCAAGTGTCACCGGCGTGAGATTGTCGGCCGCTGCGCGCATGACTTGATGCCCCACCGCAGTCGATCCGGTGAAGAGCATGTGATCGAACGGCAATGCGGAAAACGCCTGACCGACCCGTGCATCGCCATTCACTACTGCGACCACATCGGATTCGAAGTACCGCGCCGCCAATTGGGCGAACAGCGCCCCGGTCTTCGGTGTGAATTCGGACATTTTCAGCAGCGCACGATTGCCCGCTGCAAGCGCACATATCAGCGGCCCGACAGCCAGGAAGATCGGGTAGTTCCACGGCGCGAGGATGCCGACGACGCCGAGCGGTTGCGGCAACACATACGAACGCCCCGGATGAAACCATCGGCCGGTCGGTCTGCGCTCAGCGCGCATCCAGCGTCGCAGTTGTCGCTGTGCGTGACGAATCCCTTCCAGGCACGGAAACAATTCGAGGAGTCGGGTTTCGTGCGGCGAACGATGGCCGAAGTCATCACTGATCGCCTGTTCGATGTCCGCAGAGTTCTCCCTGAGCAGTCGCCCAAGTGCGGCGAGCCGCTCCCTGCGAGCCTCTTCGCTCGGATACGGCTCACGCGCGAAGGCCGATTTCACAACTGTGAACATGGGATCCAGTCGCGGCTGTTCGGCCCCACCGATCGATCTGTTGACTGTACTCATGGCCGTCTCCCTGCTCCCCCATCCGAGGCTCAGTGGCGCCAGCATAACGGATGCGGCAGTAGCTCGTTAGGCAACGGCCTCTAATCCGGCATGCGTTCTCGTCGGCACACTATGCGTTGCTTGGCGCGACGGTTAGACTTTTCAGCAATTCTGCCGCCTGACCGACCGTCGATGAACGACGACAAACTACGCTATTCGGCGCAACTGCGAAGCAATCTGTTGCGCGTAAAGGAACTGCGCTCGACCAGCGCGATCAGCTGCGAGGATCAGGCCGATCGAAACCGACTGCGCGAGTGGCAGTCGCTGCGGCTGGCTCGAACGCATCGGGATTTGCTGGACAGCCCGCGCTACGGGCCGGCTGCCAGATTCTTCCTTGATGACTTGTATGGGCCGAAGGATTTCAGCCGCCGCGATGACGAGGTCGAACGCATCGTTCCCCTCATGACACGACTATTGCCGACGTCGGCCTTGCGCACCATCGCGATTGCCATCGGGTTGGATGCCCTTTCGGAGCAACTCGATAGCGCGATGATTGCGGCACTGCGAACGGCTGGGCGCATGCAGCAAATCGACGACCAGGCCTATGCCAGCGCCTATCGCGTCTGCAACAACCGCCCCCTGCGTGAAGCACAAATCGGCCTGATCGGCGAGATTGGTGGCGCACTGACCCGACTGACGCGCATGCCGCTGTTGGCCGGCATGCTGCGCGCGATGCGTGGTCCGGCCCATGCCGCGGGACTCGCGGAATTGCATGAATTCCTCGAACGCGGATTCGGAGCATTCAAGCACATGGGCGACTCCGATGAATTCCTTCGCACCATTCGCGATCGCGAAATCGCCTTAATGGTGCATTGGTTTTCGGCGCCAGCCTGACCGACGCGGGGCTTCAATCGTGGCAAAGGGACGCAACAGCCATCCCTCCGCCGCCGAGAAGCTGCAGGGTCACCCGAGAATTTCCGCGATGTGCTCGCGTGTCTCCAGTTCGCTGGCAAAAGCCTTGAGTTCGGGCCCCAGAGCATCACGCGAGGAGACCATCCCCACCACGCGACGGTTTTCGACCACCGGCACATGGCGGAATCCTCCCTCGTACATCATATGCAGAGCGTGTCCAAACAGACCAGTCGGCGCGATTGAGCACGGTTCGGGAGTCATCACCTGGGCGAGTTTCGTCGTTTTCGGGTTGAGACCAGCGGCGATCACCCGAAAAAGCGCGTCGCGTTCCGTAAAAATGCCAACCAGTCGGCTGCCGTCGACCACGACCACGGCACCGACACGGGATTCCAGCATGGTGCGAGAGGCTGCGAACACATTATCCGCAGCCGCTGCGGTGACAATTCTTTGATTCTCGACTATTTCTCGAACAGTTCTTTGGGGCATCGTGTTTCTCCTGTTGGGGGTCCGAGGCGAACACCCGTAGTCGTCGGCGCGCTTGCTTGGTCGCCGAATGTCCTGACTCTGGGCTTGTCCTCGCAACTCCGCGAACGCATCTTGCGTGCCATATCGGTTCCAGGTGGTTTGCGCAGCCAACTGGGAACGGGACGCGTACCGGCCGATCGGCCGCAGACGTGTCCGGTCGAACTATCAAGCTACTTGAGAGAGAAGTCGACGCGACTCGACTTGGCTTTCGCCGCGTCCTTGGCGTCCGACGACGGACTTTCCTTATCGCTTCCGGTGCTCACCTTGGCGGCGATAAGGAATACGCGATCCTGGGGTACCTGGCCGCCTTTCAGCAGCCAATCCTTTGCCGCCTGGGCGCGCTGATTTCCGAGGGCGATCATGTCGTCGTCGGTAACTTGCGCGTTGGTGACCATCAGCTTTTCCATTTCCGCTACCGGCATATCCTTCTGCAGGCCGACCAGGTTGCGTGGCTTGGGAAACTTCTCGTCCTTGTAAACGCGCTTGAGCAGTTCCGGATACTCTTCGGCGG
>JAIBJL010000032.1 GCA_020029545.1 Gammaproteobacteria bacterium | reverse complement strand
GCCAAGCTCGCACTGTTTGTGCCCGGTTCCTCGGTCGCCCAGACCAGCGGCTGGGCGCTGGCCAAAACCGGTGCCGTCAATCGGAGCGCCGTGTACCGCGCCACAATTCGCACTCCAGCGCGCCACAATTCGCACTCCAGCCTGTGGATAAGTCCCCGCAGTAGCGGGTGCGCCGCGGCCTCATGGCATCACGCGGCCTCCGCAATTCCTCCCGGCTGGACGCGCACCTGAAAGGCGTCTGGAACCCGGTAGCCGGCGCCTTCCAGAGCCACCACAACGCGGGCTGAGTGCCGGTAAATCTTCTCGGTCACCTCGGCCCTATCAATTGTCACAACGAGGGTGTTCTCTGCCTCGTACCCAGCGCCCAAAACATGTCCCGCTTCTGCAGCTGGAAGGGCCTGTCGGACGACGCTGCTGACCGACCTACGGACGGCCATGAATCCATCCATCAGTCAGCGCCAATTTCGCACGATCAACTCGGTTCGCGGGTAGCGTGTGGCGGCCTCTCGGCCGACGCTGTAGCTGATGCGAACGCGCTGCATGGTGAGCCCGGCGAAAACCTCGCGCATGGTGGGCACGTCGTTGATGGAGAGCACCGACTTGCCTTTCATGCCGCGCATGGCCTCGGCCAGCTGCCGGTACTGCGCCAGCTCGAACGGCACGCCATAGCCTTCGGTCTGCCAGTACGGCGGGTCGAAGTAGAACAGCGTGTGCGATCGATCGTAGCGACGGATGCATTCCTGCCAGTCCATGTGCTCGATGGTCGCCCTGGCCAGGCGCAGATGCGCGGCGCTCAAATCCTCTTCCATGCGCAGCAGATTCACGCGCGGCGCGGCCGTCGTCGCAGTGCCAAAGGTGCGCCCGGTGACGCGCCCACCAAAGGCGAGCCGCTGCAAGTAGTAGAACTGCGCGGCGCGCTGCACGTCGGTGAGCGTGGCCGGTGGCGTGCTGCTCAGGCGCTCGAAGTGCTCGCGACTGACCAGTGTCCAGCGGAACTGCCGCACGAACTCCTCGAGATGGTGCTTGATCACCCGGTAAAGGTTGACCAGCTCGCCGTTCACGTCGTTGATGATCTCGGCGCGCACCGGCTCCTTCATGAAGAACAGCGCCGCCGCGCCGGCGAAGGCCTCGACGTAACAGGTGTGCGACGGAAACAGCGGCAACAGGTGTGACGCGAGTCGCCGTTTGCCACCGATCCACGGGATTATGGAAGCTGCATTCATGTGAGCCTGATTCTCCAAACGTAGGATCTGGCCCGCTGCGATCGCGGCGGAGGGCCTTGTCCTGGCTCACTGCTCTAACCAGTGGGAAAAGGGGCCGAGCACGTGCTTCAACACGTGCTCGGTCGCCCTCCTTATCGAACGAAAGCGGGTGCTGGCGGGAAGTCCACATTCGGGAAGCCCTCCACCTGAGTGAGATCGCGCAGCTGCTGTCGATAGCGCATCAGCTGCTGCAGCTGTTCATCGGACAGCGTCGGCGTGTGCCCCATTTGGCGCTCGTCCCGATCGCGGGCCACTAGGCCGTCGGTGCGAGCGAGCATGGCTCCGCGCCGCTGGCGCAGCGACCATTCGCGCACCTCCGACGTTGCTGGCGCTTGATCAGTGGCCATCGGTCGACCGGTATCGGTGTTCGCTGCGATGCGCTTCCCTTGAGTCTGCGCCGCCATCAGCGCGGCGTGCTCTTCTTCGCTCACTTCCACGGCATCCGAGGGGACCTCGTCACCGTGAACCCTTTCAATATAGAAACCGCCAGTGGATCGGCTGTAGAGATATCTGTTCATTTTCAGAACCCTATCGCAAACCAAATTAATGTCATCGCCTGCGTCTCATTTAAAGACTCGCGCCAACGAGCAATGAAGCCTGCGGTTGTCTTCGAGTACAGCGTTACGTGGGCCACCGGCGCTCCCGCGCTGGCATCACCACCGCATAGGAATACCTGCATCGCCATGTTCGGGAATGCTATGGGGAAATTTACCGCCTGTTGCTCGTTGTAATTGACACCGCCCACATTGACGTCGCCCTTATAGGAACTCCCCCACTGAATGATCAGCCCTGACGGTAGGAGCTGCCAGCCATTGGCTGCAAAGTAGTGCGCGTCGAGCGAGCTCACGAATGCTCGCACCCAGCCAGTTGTGGCAATCTTGTTTGAGTTCTCGCCCGCTGGCGCCGTGACAGCGGTCGAGGCCGAACCTGCGCTCGATGCCGATCCTGCCGTCGCAGCATAGTTGGCGTTGTTGGCGTTGCCGGCGACCGTGGCGTAATCGGAATTGGTCGAGTGCTCCGCATTCGTCGCATTGACCGCGTTGGTCGCATTGACCGCGTTGGTCGCATTGACCGCTGTCGTTGCCGAATTGGCTGTGTTGGCTGTGTTGGCCGTGGAGGCCGTATTGGCAGAAGCCGCGTGGCCAGCGTTCGTGGCGAAGTCCACGGTCCCTCCGGCGGCGGTCAGCGGCACCTTGTGCCAACGACCACTGGCAGGATTAGTGCTCGGCCGAACGATCGATGTGCCGTTGTCCGGCGAGGTGGAGTTGTACTGCCAGCGGAAGAACCCTCCATTGCCATCGCCATCAGCCGCGGCGCCACGCACGAAGACATTCACCACCGTACCATCGGGCACAGGTGGCACCGGACAGGCGCGCAGCGCAGCGATGGTTGCGACGCTGAGCATGACGCCCTGGATGATCTGCTGATCATCTTCATCGCTCAGCGTGAGACCGCTCTGCTTGACCACCGCCTCCAGCTCACGCTGGACGGCGTTCAACCACTTCGCGGCAAGCCTGGTTCGGGGCGTCTGCGTCGATGGATTCCCGTCGGTGAATTCGCCGGAAGAATTTCCTGAACTGTCGACTCGGTGCACGGCGTGCTACCTCTTATGTGTAGAAGAACTGCACCACGGTGTGGGCAGGCTTGAGTTCGTTGAATACGCATTCCAGCAACTCGCGCTCCGAGTCGCTGGTGGCGCGTTGGATATAGGTCGACCAGGCGAACGACCACTCATCGCTCCCGATGCCATCACCCGCGCCGTCGCGGCCAACCTGAAAGGCCTGCTCCTCCACGATCGAGATGGGAAAGCCCATGCGGCTCGCCAGATCGATGAAGTAGCCCGGGGTCTGCCCACCGACGCCGGTGATGCGGGCGGTCAGCGCCGCACGCCGCTGCTCGTCGGTCTGCGCCAGCTGCACGCACGGATCCGGGAGCCCATATTCGCTCTCCCAGTCATCCAGCATTTCATCGGTCTGCGAGGGCAGCGCCTCGGACATCAGATTGAGGGTGCGGCCATCGGCGCGGCGCATCTCGGTGGTAACACCGAGCCACAACCGGTTGAGCGTGCTGTCGGACTCGGTCGCCAGTGCACCGGGCGGCAGCAAGGAAGCATATTGATCGGCGTAGGCTGCTGGGTCCTCTCCGGACACGCGCAGCACGATCAGGTGATCGGGTGTCACCAGATCGTTGATCGATATGTTGAGTCCGCCAATGACGTGATCGACGGCGACGCTCTCGCTGATCTCGTAGCGCAGCTCCACTTCGAGGCCCGCCGTGACCAGGCGCTGCAGCACCTCGCCCAACGCGCCATCGAGCTCGGGCACGCGCACCGTCCCACCAAGAAATACACGGAACGGTGACTGCAAATGCCAAGCGGCCGCCGAGTTGTCGAACAAGCGCACGCTGAAGAACTGCAGCGGCAGCGTGCCATCGTCACCGGCCACCGTGTACGTGCCGTCGGCATTGATCGAGACGGCATGGCCGAGGCTGGTGAGCAGCCCGGCTTCGATGACGTCCCCGGCCGCGGCCGGTGGCGTCAGTCCGGCCAGCAATGTGGGATGGAGGATGCTCACACGAAGGTCACAACGCCCAGTACCGGCAATTCCGCGGGCCCGAAGTCAACATTGCCGCTGGGTATGGACAGCGTGTGATCGAACTCGCCCGCCGCGGCGCTGATGGCCTCGTTAAGATGCGTCTTCGGAATGGTGATGCCCGGCTCGGCCTCGCGCAGCAGCAGATCCTGCAGCTCGGCGATGACGGCCGCCCGAACGTTCGCATTGTCCGGGACGATATGCACCGTCACGTCCAGCGGGACAGCCGTGGGTGCATACACATCGACCGTGGCGCACAGCGGCCGGCGGCTCGGATCATCGATATGAGCCTGCACCGCCTCGACCATCTCCGGGGTCGGGATGATGTCTTCCAAGTCGTCCTGCACAAAGGTGATACCGACGGTGCCCGGCCCCATGTAGTTCGGCTGCACCCACACGCGCGTGACGCCGGCAACTTCCAGCACCCACTTCTTGTAATCAGCGAGCGCGCCGCCCTGCGGCGGATTGCGTTTGCGGGACAGAATCGCACTGCGATAGGTGCTGTCGCTCTCGGCGTCCAGACCGCCGCTGATGCCGGCCTCGGCCACCGTGAGTGCAGAGCTGATGCCAGCGATCGGGGAGACCAGCGCCAGCGCAGTGTCTTCCTCACAGTTGCTGTGAGCGCCCGCGCTCAGCGCCTTGACGTTCGTCGTGGCGATGCCGGCGCTGATGCTCGCGGTCGCCGTGGTGGTGAAGCTGGCCCCATCGGAGCGCTGCAGACGCGTGCCCGGCGGGATCAGCGTGCCATTGGTCCCGGTGAACGTCACGGCGCCGGCCGCGAAGGTCGCCACCCGGCGGCGCACCCCGATCTCGGCGCCATGCAGATCGAGAAACTCGGCCTCCGCCGTAGTGGCAAACAGCTGGTTGGCCGCCCAGTCCAGGTGGCCGTGGATACCGTGCATGCCGCCGGCGCTGGCGCGCGCAATCACCCGCACCAGCGCCCGCCGCAGGATCGGCGAGTCGATCTGCAGGCGCGAGGTCAGGTCCGATTCGATGCGGCTGACGAGCTCGGCGAGCGTGGGGCGCACGAAGGGCATCAGCGTTCCTTCTGGATCTGTCGATCCCAGTTGTATGCATATCGATAGGACTCGTGCGTACCGGTGGGGCGGACGATCTCCAGCTCGATCACCAGTGCATATTCATGCGGATTGACGCCGCTCCCGGTCAGCGCGGCGATCGAGGCCCACGAGGTGGCGACCACCACCGTGGATGCCACGCCGTCCTCGATCAGCCAGGCCAGCGCCTCCTCGCAGTACTTCTTCGCACGCTGCAGGGTTTCATCGGTCCGCTTCTCGCGCCACAGAAGCCAGAGCTTCGAGCCGGTCCGGTCCGAGATATCCGAAGCGAAGGCATCGGCCCACCAGCCACGTCGCTGCGTCTCACCCGGCGGTAGCTGGTCGTTAGACTCAGCGCGCCGATGGCAGAACAACGACAGCACGACAGCCGTCTGCAGCCCTTCCTCAGCCAGCAAGTCGTCAGCGGCCACCGATGAATCCGCAACGCCATCGGCCCACTGCAGCGCCACGTCCGTCATGGCACCGGCCCGCCAGACTGCGCGCCGCCGGCCTGCACGCCGCCATGCTTGTGCGTGCCGAGCCCGATGCCGGACTCAGTGCGCACCACGCCGCCGGTGATGGTGCCGGCCACCGTCAGATCACCACTCAACTCCACCAGCGGCGCGGTGACGGTCACTTTGCTGCCGCTGACAATCTCGATCTCGCGACCGTTTTTCAGCAGGATGTAGTCGCCTTCACAGTGATAGAGCGCGACTTCGCCTTCCTGCAGATCGCGCTTCCGGTACTGGCCGCCGTCCACCAGCACCACCACCAGGTGGTTGCGATTGCCGCCCAGCGCCGCGGCGATCGCCGTCGAGCCCGGCTTGGGGTGTGAGCTCAGGCCGTATTCCTGGTAGCGACGTACATCGTCACGCACTTCGCCCTGCAGGAGCTTGAGCTGCAGGCGTTGCAGCAGAAGGCCGTCATCGACGAGGGTCAGCACGCCGCGACCAAGCGCCAGGCGGATCTTGCGAGCGAGTGCCGCAATCGGCGCACTCATGGTGTGTCACCGATGTTGTCGTCTGGTCGCTGTTCCGGATCGAAGGCCTTCGGACCCGAGAGTGTGAGCTCGGTCAGCGTTCCTTCCATGCCGAGGGTGTTGCGCACTCCGACGATTAACCGCGTCGCCTTCTCCGGCAGCGCGACCTGCACCAGGGTGTTGGGTTGCCACAGGCCGCTGGCGTGCTCCCAGCCCTGCACGGTCACGCGATCGCGAAGGCTCCGGCCCGCGTTCACGCCACGGCGCCACTCGGCACGCTTCTGCATGACGCCCGAGTCGCTGGCGTCCTCGAAGATCTCCACCTTCGGCCGATAGCGGCCGACGGCACTGTCCTTTGCCACGCCGTGGTTGCCGGCCTCGCTGTCATCGTCCGATGTCTGCAGTCCTTGGCCCAGCACTCGGTACTCGCTGAACCGTTCGGCGTAGGAGACCGACGTGTCGGCCGAGAGGACGTTCTCGCCCAGCACCAGCGCCGTCGGCGCGCGCGCCGTGCCGGGCTTGGTCAGCACGATGCCGCCACGGCCGTCGGAGATCACCATGAGCCCCCGATAGCGGGCCATTCGATCGATGTTCTCGTACACCGTCTCACCCGGCTCGATGTTCCAGGTATCGAAGGCTGCACCGACATCGGCTGTGGCGCGGACCGGGATGTTGAACGGCTTGGCTAGCGCGCGCGCAATGTCCAGCATGGTCTGGTTGTCGAACTGCCCCGCGCCGGAGATGGCGGCGCAGTCCACGAGATCCCCGGCCGCATCGCGGCCGCTGATGGTGAAAGTATGCGTGTCGCTGCTCGTATGCGTGTCGGCCTGATCGATCCAGCCGGTGATAGCGGTCTGCCCGTTCATCACCACGCTGACGCGCTGGCCCGGCCGTAACGCGTTTGCGGCGTCACCGTTGGGCGCGAGCTGCGAGGCCTCGAACTGAAAGGTTCCCGCCAGAGACTCGATCGAGCGATCCACGGCGATGCTCTTCCAGCCCGAGAAGGCTCGACCGCCGACGTGCAGCGCCACGTCAACCATCGGACAGCACCTCCAGCGCCTGGCCGCTGGGAACAAAGTGCGGATGCCGCACCTGATTCCTCGCCACCACATCGCTGTCGCGCAGCGCGTCGCCGTACAGCGAGAAGGCCACGACGATGGCCGGCCGGGTCTGCGGGAGCGTCAGCTGCAGGAGCTTGGCCAGCTGCGCGGCGCGCGTTTCCAGATCCTTGACCACGGCCGCGCGCACGTCGACCAGCGCGTAGTACACCTGGTCAGACGCCCCGCCTGGCTCAGCATCGATCCGCTCCACCTGATCGTCAAAGGCGTCGACGAGCTCGTCGCGCAGCGCAAGCGCTTCATCGGCGCTGGAGAATTGCAGAGCGGCCACGGTGCGCACGGCGGTGTACAGCGCAGTTTGCTCGACCAGCCGCGCCATTGCGGCCTGATTGATCGCCTGGCGCTGCCGATTCGGCGTGCTCAACACCGGCATGGTCGGCAGGGAATCGCCGAAGGTGAACAGACTCCGCGTGATCTCCAACGCGCCGGCCGGCTGGCTCGCGATCAGCCGCAGCTGCCCGAAGATGGAGGTGATGCTGCTGGCCAGCGTCTGCGGCACCAGGATCAGGTTGGAAGCGGCCGCGCTGAGCGATCGTACCGCATCGATCAGCTCCGGAATCGCCCCCGGCAGCGTAGTGATCTGCGTGACCAGGCTGTCGATGCGATCGGCGAAGTCGCGGATCCGTTCCGCGGCCGAGTCCGCCACGAAGGACGGCGCCTGGTCAACGTCGAAGTTCTGCACGAAGCTGTCGGTGCTGGTCGCCTGAGCGATGTCGGCCTTGGTCTGTGCGGCCTCGGCCGTGTTCGGCTCGGCGGTCGGGAACCGCAGCTCCCCGGACTCGACGACGGTGATGCTGAAGCGGGCCATGCCGCCCTCGGCCGTGGATTCGCGCGGCCCCCGTGCATCGACGACGCTGACGGTCATTTCACCGAGATACGGATGCACGAGCGTCCGCGGACCGGCGCTCTCGATCTCCACGATCAGCGCATCGCGCGCAGCCATGTAGTCGTACTGGTTGGCCGCGTTGGCCAACACGTAGGCATCGAGCGTGAAGCGCCGCGCACGGCGGCCGAGATCCTCGACATACGGCTTGTCGCGCAGCGGGTATTCGTGCACCTGCGTGCTGCGGCCGAGATCGCCGTCCGCGCTGTCGATGAAGAAGGCAGCCTTGCCGAGCTTGGCCGGCCGCAGCCGCTGACGCCAGCTCATGGCATCGCTCCGCGCGGGCCGGCAGCCTCAGCGGTGATGTTTGTCTTCGGGTCTCCGCTCTTGAGTTTCGTCACCCGAGTGCGGGTGTCGGAGATCTCGACGTGCAGGTTGTGCTCGTACTGCTGCATACGTTGCAGGTTCTCGCGAGCGGCATCGTTGCCAAAGAACGCTGCGATCCGCTGGAGCGCTTCGCCGATGTCGGTCTGCAGCTCCGGTGACATGGCCTTGTAGGCCGCCGTGCCGAGCGCGTAGCCACCGGCGCCGGCCAGCGCGACCTGCCCAACCGGACTGTAGCCGAGGAACCGCGCCGTCGACCCAAGGCCGCCGCCGACTGTTTTCAGTAGCCGCGGCAACCACTTCCCTGCAGCAGCACCGCCAGCTGCCGCCGTTGCGGCATCGACGGCCTTGTCCGCGGCGGCACCAGCCGGCGTTGAAGTGCCACCCAACGAAAGCCCCGGGGCCACGCCGGTGACGAACACTGGCGTTACGCCCAGCTGCTTTAGTGCCTGGCCCATGCCGACGCCGGCGGTCAGGCTGGCTGCGCCGCCGGCGAGCCCGCCGAGCAGCTTGCCGCCAAAGCGCTTCAGCAACAGCGCACCGAGCCCGGCCGCTGCAATTCCGCCGAGAATCTGTCCACCGGAAAGGTCGAGGCCGCCTTGTTCCTTCGAGTCGAGCAGCTTCTTGATGACCGGCGTCACGCCTGCATTCAGGCGCTTCGCAAAATCGTCGGCTGTCTCGCGCAGTACACCTTTCAGTCGGCCTACTTGGTCAACGCCGTTGTTGATCGCCTCCGGTAGATCCTGTTGCAATGTTCCGCCGGCGTCCTTGATCCGACGGGTGAACGTGTCAACTGTGGATAGCAGATCACCGCCGAGCAGCGTGCGCAGGCCCTTGGTGGTGTCGAGATCGAAATTCTTGAACCGCCCGAAGAAGTCTGCGCGCTGCTTATCAGTGGTGAAGGTATCGTACTTCTTCTTGATGTCGGCGAGGACGGCCAGCGCGTCGCGCTGCTCGCCCTTGGCATCGAAGAACTTGACGCCGCTGGCGGCTTGGAGCTGACGCCGATAAGAGGCGTTATTGAACAGCCGCAGCGTGCTGTCGGCGAGCGTGGCAAGGCGCTCCGGTTGCTTCTCGATCGTGGAGAGGCCTTCGACGAAAGCCAGCGTCTGCTCGAACCCCATGCCGGCGCTCTGCGCGTTGACGCCGATTCGGGAGAAGATCGCCGACAGATTCTCCAGTTCGGCACTACCCAAGCGGCCCGCCATCGTCATCTTGTCGAGCAGATCGAGCGCTTGCCCTGGTTTCGCCAGGTCGAACTTGAACGCCTGCGATCCGACGGATAGTCCACTGGTCAACACATCGGGCCGCGCGCCGGTGACCGCAGTCGCAATGCTGGTGGCTCGGATGGTGCGCAGTGCCTCATCCCACTTCTGGCCGGCTTGGATCAGGTTGTCGAAGCCGCTCTGCAGGTCTTCGACCTTCGGCCCGAACTCGCGCGCAATAGCAAACAGTTCCTTGCGGAGCCCTGCCACCTGGCCCTTGCTGACACCCGCGGTCAGGCCGATCTGCGTGAGGCTCTTATCCAGGCGAGCGGACTGAACAACCAATGCTCCCGCACCAATGCCGACGCCGAAACCGGCCAGCTTGCCACGCATACCAGCGAAGCCGGCACGCAGGCGCTCGATCTCACTGCGCGCGCCGGTCGTGAACTTCTTGAGCGTGGAGTCCGAGGCGTTGAGGCCGCGTACCCACTGCTGCGCATCGAGGCGCAGCCGCATGGCCAATGTGAGATCTCTGTCCGCCATCGTCAGCTATCCGACTTGCTCCCATCCACGATGCGACGCGCGTACCAGTACAGCTCCGGGATCGGCAGCGCCTCGATCTCGGTGCGCGTCCAGCCGGTGCGCAGGGACAGCAGCAGCACGGCCTCGCGGGCCGTGGACGCGCGCTCTAGTCGGCTTCCCCCAGCGCGGACAACTCCGACTGCGCCGTGCGCAGCACTGAGAAATCCGTGACCTTCATCTCTGCGATCATCGAGAGCGTGAAGGGTCCGGTGAACGTGCCGACCTTGACCAGCTGGATGGCCAGCACCGCGGCCGAGAAGTTCAGTTCCTTGTCGGAACCGACCGTCTGTTCAGCCTGCAGCAGGTCAGAAGTCAGCGCCTCGCGCAGCACGAAGTCGCGAGCCACTTCCCCGCCAATCTTCATGCCGTGCCGCAGCTTGCCCTCGGCCAACGCCAGACCGCGCTCGTCGGTCTTGCCGGTGGCGTACTTCGGTTTCGCTGGGGTGTCCATCAGCTGCCCATCTCTTCAGCGGGACGGCCCATGAACACCAGCTTCACACCACTGGCGCCCGTGATCACCGGCGTCTCGGCGGTGTAGCCGCCCTTGATGATGTAGCGCTGACCGGTGTCGCACTCGAACACCAGCGTGGCGTCGGTGACGTTGCGCAGCGAATCGACGCTGGCGCCACGCGACAGCACCATCTCGCATTCGATGCGCGAGGGCTTGGGCTCCTCGGTGAACCCCATGTCCTGGTCGCTCACCATGCTGTTGCGGCTGATGCCGCCGAGATCCAGGCTGGCGCCGGGCTTGCTTTCCAAGCGCTGGCCGTTCACGGAGGCGGTTACTCGGCCGATGTACTGTTTCGACATGGTTGCTCCTTACAGCCTGAACTGGATCTGTGCGGCCAGTACGCGGAAACCGTTGATCAGATCTGGCGGTACGATGACATCGATGCGCTCCTGGTCACTGCCATTGCGCTCGACGACCAGATCGCGCTTGAACTGCTCGATGTTCTCAACCAGCCCGGCGTCCTGCCAGTCCAGCGCAAGGGCGATCAGCTCATCGCGCACATCCTTCGGGCGCGCGATCGGCTGGCCGGGCGCGACCACGGTGTTGTCATTCGCCAGCTTGTGTCGCGGGTAGCGCAGCGCGATGCGCACGCGCTGCGAGTAGCGCAGGTAGGCCAAGAGACGCACTGTCTCCACATCGTGATAGGACGCATCGGGCACGCCGCTGGCGGTCTTGTAGGTGGTGACCAGGCGCTCGAGGCGGCACACGCCACCTTCGTCGATCACGTAGGTGGCGGCCCCGTCGGTGAGGTGCGTGTTGCGCTCCGTGCGCGTCAACCGGTCAGAGAGCGCCGGCGGCAGGCAGCCTGGCATCTCCAGCGTCTGACGTGGCCGGTTCACATTGGCCGGGCTCTCGCACTGGCTCGCATCGAGGGCACCGGCCACCGCGGCGAAGATCCACGGCGGGGTCGGCGACTTCTGCGTACCGAGCAGCACGAGGAACAGCGAGTTGCGGCCGGCGGCCAGCGTGTCGACGGTGGCGTGCGAACCGGCCGCACCGGCAAAGGCCACGCCTTCCTTCATCACCATGCCGCCCCACCGCGTGGCGAGGAAGGTTTCGAGCGCGGTGAGGTTCGTAGCATCGGTCCACGGCATGATGATCGTGTCGTACTGGTTGTCGCCCAGTGCGGCTGTCACCGTCGTGATGTCCGGGTTGGTGGCGCCAGCCGACATTGCGGCCACCGCCACGGCAACGCCGGCGGGCAGTGCCTCGCCGTAGTTGTAGTTCAGGCGCAGGTCGATGTCGTTGCCGGTGGTGCCTTTGTTGCGAGCCGTGAGGGTCACGACATTCGTCGCCGAAGCCGCGGTCACCGGCAGTGCGGTGTTGGCATTGATGGCCGCCGCCAGCGCGGTGGCGATCGCGTTCTGCACATCGGCGTTGGCGACCGGGCAGCTGATGCGGGTGCCCGCGATGTACACCACGATGTTGCCAGCGGCCGTAGCCGGACCGGTGATCGTGAACGTGCCGGTGGCGGCCACGCCGGCGCCGTTGTCCGCGACGCCAATCGCATGGACGTCGGTGTATGGATTGGCGCCCTTTACCGCAGCCAGCATGTGCGATCCGATGGAGCCGCGCCCGAGAGCCGCCTCGCCATCGGCAGCCGACCGGATGCGCATGGGAGTCAGCGCAGCGAGCGTGCCGGTGGCGAGGCGGGGCGCGATGACCAGAATCTTGTGCGGTACGGCCGGCAGGCCTCGCACCGCTCGGGAGCTGTCGAACTCGACGTACTGCCCGGGCGTCTGGATGTTCAGCGGGATGCTATTGAACGTGATCACGTGTTACTCCTGCGCAGCCCTGGTGGGCCGGACTTGGGTGCGTTGCTTTTCGGTGACGTCGCCATCGCGCACGCGACGCACCCAGTACTCGGCATGGCCCCGGACCGTTGCGCCCGCTTCCGGGAGCGCCTGGCCGGTGGCGGGATCGACCACGCGCAATCCCTGCGCGGGTACGACGAAGCGTTCGGGTTCGCTGTTCATCACTGCTCCAATGTCACATTGATGTCCGTCGGCGGCGCGCCGGACGCCTGGCCGATGTCGAAGGTGCCGTCGAACTGCACGAACGGTGAGAGATCGCCGCCGTCCTCGGCGCGATCGAGCGACAGATCGATCTCAAAGCTCGCCGACTGAATACTCAAGGCGATCTTCTCCAGCTGCTGTTCCGCGGTGACGTCCCATTCAACGAAGCGCAGCGTACCGATCTCACTGTCAGCGCCTCCACCAAAGGGCTTTACCAGCCACCCGGCGCAGGCACCGATCAGTCGCTCGATGATTTCGTAGCCGCCGATCTCGCGCTGATCGCCGAGCGCGCGCGCTTCCGCGCCTTGCTTCTGCGCGGTCACCGCCACCAGCACCCAGCGGGTGTTGACCGGCACCGATGCGCCGTCCATGTCCCTCGGCACAGCGCCGGCGAACACCACGAACACGGCCGGGAGCTGCAGCGCGATGCGCTTGATGTAATCCTCGTCCCAGTCCTGCGGCGCCCAAGCGACGGTGCGCACGGTGGCCTGCAGGGTATTCCGCACCTGCTGCTTCAGCGCTTCCAGCACCAGCTCCACCTGCGAGCTCATGCGTTGAAGTCCTTCAGCGATTCGCGGGTAAAGGTCGGGCAGTCCCCGGCAATGGCGGCGCCGCCGCCGCTCGGTTGCGGATCCGCACCAATGGGAACGCCCAGGCTGATCTTGCCGGTGGCCAGGAGCTTCAGGAACGAAATCGCCTGGCTATACCGCTGCGTGACCTGTTCGCTGGCGCGATCGTCGTACAGCCGATAACGCGCGATGTCGGAGGCATAGCCGACCAAAATCTGCGGCACGGTGGCCAGCGGCAGCGTGTAACGGGAAGCCAGATACCCGTTGATCTCCGCATCCGCATCATCCAGCGCACGCTGCAGGACGGCCACATCAATGGTGTTCGCACCGGCGCGGTCGGTCAGCTGGACGAGCTCGGTCTCGCTGAACCGATCGATCATGGCCTGCTGGCTGGCGTAGCTCACAGCGTCACCGGCTGGTACTGACGTCCCGCGGGCGGGAGCTTCAACTGCCGCGCGGTGACTTCCACGTGTAGGAAGCTGCCAACACTGTCGCGGCCGGCAACGTAGACATCGTGCACCGGGAAGTCGAGGCCCGTCAGATGCAGCTCGGCTTCCTCGTCCTCGATGCCGGCTGCTTGGGCAGCAGCGAGCGCCGGCACACCATCGCCATCGCACCCGATGGCGATCTGCGCAGAATTCGGTGTCGGAGCCTGCGGCGGCAGAGCCACCGCGAAAAGCGTGACGTCGTAAGGCGGAGTGACGCGCACTGTGTAACCGTCGATCTCCGCCTCGATGGTGGCGATGGTGGCGAGCTCGAACCAGAAGCCTGGTGCGAAGAAGCCATGTGCCCAGAATCCATCGGCCCAGTGCGACATCAGGGCGGACCGCCGACCAAGTGGTTGCCGGAGCCGTTCTGCTGGACGGTGATGTCGGCCACAGCCTTGACGTGCGACTTGATACGGTTACTGGTATCGAAATCAAGCTTGTCTGTCTGCGCCTTAATCGCCGCAAGCGGCGCGACTTCGGTGGATAGCGCGAGGCCATTCTGCATCTTCGTGACGGCCGCACCGCTTACGGCGGCCGCTGTGATGGCATCCGTAGCCACAGCGCCGACGCTGGCATCCATACGGCCGCCGACAAGCGCTGCAGGCAGGCGCGTCTGGATGTTGTCGGTATCGGATTGGAGGCTCGACAGCTGAGCGTCCAGATTGGCGTTGGACATGCCAAGGGCGGCGCGCACACCCGCGGCATCGATACTCGCGGTCGCGTTGTTGGGCGCGGTTCCCTGCAGCGACCACGTGTCACCATCGACAGGTGCCGCGGCCAGCGGTTCAGCCCAGCTCGCAACGCCGGTTGCCGTGTCATAGCTACTGATGAGGCGAGACAGGCCCTTCGTGCCCATGACGAGGGTCTGTCGCGAGATATCGCGCGCTGGAGCGTTCGCACCCAGATCCGCCGTGGTGGTGGTGTGCGTACCGGAGAACGTGCCGTTGGCGGTCACGCCCAGCTTGTAGCTGCCGTTGGTCATCAGAACGTTATCCAAATCCACGCCGGCCTCGCCGGTGGCGGCCACATCCAGTGTCCGGCCGGCGGTAGTGGGCATCAGTGCGCCCAGCGCCGCGGCGCTGAAATCGCACACGAACTTCGCCGAGGCATGGCCGTAGGTGTAGATGGCCAGCGATTGATCTTCGACCGCCTTGGTGGCGCTATCGACGATCTGCACGCGGATGTCCGCACCTGTCAGCTCGCTCGTGGTCAGCGCGAGCGCCCAAAGCACACCATTGGTGCCGGCGACAATGGCCGGATTGTTAGCGGTGTTAGCGAGTGTGCCGCCGTTGATGCTGATCTTCGTGTCACCGGTCGCTGGCGTCCAATCCGCATTCTGCGCAAGATCCACAACCCCGCGCTTGACCATGCTGAAATAGATCGTCGTCGCCGTTGCGTATTTTGCGAGCTGGAACATGTCAGTTCATCCCACGATTCATGCCGCGGTTCATCCCGCGCTGCAAGGCTTGCAGGAGTGCCGAAGAGACGATGATTCCTTCGCTCCATGCGTCGATTTCAAGATTCGCGACGGCAACATCTGATCGCCCCATGAACCCGACATGCGGTCCCGATGTATAGGGCGACGTCGAATCCACCGCAGACAGCACCGGCACATCATTGCAGTACATGCGCAGCGCCGTGGAGGCTCCGCCATCCACCTCAAATCGGATCGCATTGGCGAAGCTGATTGAGCCGCTGGCCAGCGATGCAGGCGCATAGCTCGTGTACTTGTAGATCGATGCGAAGTTCGACCCGTCGATGTGGAAGGCGTAGCCGTTGCCGTTGGCGTCGTTGTATCGGGCGAAGCCAATGACATCGCGATTGCCGGACCCGGCCAGCGTCACACGGCTGAGCTGGATGTACTGGTCGTTATACGATCCCATCGAATTCCGATAGGCGCCGTGGTAACCGCTCGTTGAGCCTGGGCGGATGACGCCGCTCACAACCTGCGGCGAGCCTTGCAGCGTCAACCAGCCACCATTGCCGACCAAGTTGCCGTTCGAGTAGCTGAAAGCGTCGCTTGCCGTCTGCACCAGCGCCATCAGGCGATTTCCAGCAGGCTCGGCTGATCCACCAGCGACACCTGACGCTCACGCCGGATCGCCCACTGGGCAGCTTTGGTGATCTGCCGGCTGGACGGTGTGGTCACCAGCGTGTCCGGATCGTCCGGATAGGGGATCGTCAACGCATAGACGTTATGCGTGTTGACCGCAAAGGTCGCGTACGCCAGCGCGTTGTACGCCTGCCCCTGGCCGTAGCCGGTTGTGATCCCGTCGATCGCATTCAGCGCATGTGCCAAATGCTCCGTGTCGTAGCCCGCCGTGCGGTCGCCGGGCCGCGACCCGACGATGCTGTTGTACAGCGCCACACGCGCGCGCTTCTCCGCCTTCGATGTCGGCTTGGCAAGCGTGGTCATCCCTGTCGGGTAAATAGCGTCCTGACGCGTGGTGGTGATGAACCCCGTGACGCCAGAACCGCCGTTATAGTTGGTGACCAGATTCGCCTGGTTCGAGGTGTCCTTACCCCAGCTCGTGTCGGCGCCATTGGTGGCGCCGGCGACGGCATTGCCGTGCAGCCAGTTGTCGGCCAGATACATGCGCGAGCCGGCCACGAAGGGTGCACCGGTCACATTGCCGTAGTTGATGTCAAACGGACCGCTGAATAGAACTGTGTTGGGGCCCTGGATAAAACCGTGCTCCGCGATATTCAGGAATTGGGCGACATTCGGGTACGCGCCGCCGGAGGACTGAGATCTGAAGATCGCGTCCAGGCAGAACCACTGATTCCAGTTCGATGTGGAGCTGCGCTGTGAGTGGTAGGTGTAGCCCCCGATGAGGTTGAACTTCGGCCCGGTGGCGTAGCACGGCATGCGATATTGACCGCCGTGGAAGACTGTCCGCAGGTAGCTGACCCGGTCCGTCCACAAGCTGGCAATGGCGCCGGTGGCATGCGACTGCCCATCGGACCGGCCTGCCACATGCAGTGGCGCATAGATGAAGCACTGCCAGGTGAACACATCATTGCAGGCCAAGTAGGCTTCCACCGACTCGTCGGTGGCGCACAGAATTGAACAATTGACATAGCCGCTGCGCTGGCTGCCGGTGCCGGGGACCATTTCACCGCCCCACTGCACGCCATCAGCGTTGGTGAGATCCGGCGATGAGCCTGTATTGCCCTGCTGCAGCGTGATGTGATGGAACACCACGTCGTTGCCCCAGATGCGTAGATTCGTGCGCCGAATCTGCACGCCTGGCGCGGGTGCGGATTGACCCAACACCGACATGTTGCTGATGGTGACGCCCACTTCCATGTTGAACGTCCACGAACCCGAGGTCTCAAACAGCACGACAATGGGCGTGCCGGTCGTACCGCCCAGGGCATTGACCGTGGCCTGGCTGATCTGCAGCACGTCGCGCAAGTTCGCCGTGCGGTAATGCCTCGTTTTGCCGCTCACCGCGGTGAACGCCCCAGGGCCATTGACGAAATTGGTGCTGGTGCTGGTGACGATCAGCGTCAGTCGTGCACCGCTCTTCAGCCCAGCTTCGGTTTGAAGCCCAGCCGCCTTCGGCGCACCAGCGATCAGCGACATGTCCGCCGCCGCCATTGCCGGGAACGGGCCGTACCACCCGCTGCTGGCCGCGAGCGTCGTGGCGCTTACCGAAGCGCTGGGTGCTGAGACATTGAGCGTGGTTCGGTCGCGGCAGCGTACGGTGTAGTTGTGCGCGCTGCCGGCCGACAGACCGGTGTGCGAGCACGCGAGAGTCGGCAGGTTCTGGACGTTGACCTGGTCGACCACCGAATTCACCGGCGTGGCGCCCGCGATAGCCGCCACGGCGATGCCGGCCAAGTATGTGCCGCTCAGCGCCACGGTCACCGTGTCGAGCGATATCCAGCCCTTCCCGGTCAGCGAGTAGAAGGCGGTGAAAACGTTCGATGACTTCACAAGCTTCAACCACACTGGCTGACCGATGTCCGCAAGCGTCACCCCTTCGGCGGCGGCGGCGCCTGCAGTGGACCGATACCGGAAGCCCACGCCTTTGCCCTGCGCAGCCGGGAAGGCGCACAGATGCACGAAAGCGGCATCGGCGGCATTGGACTGACGGAACATGGGGCCGGATTTGGCCGAGTTGCTCGTGCTGGTGAAGGGCAGCACCTTGCAGATGATGGTGATGTCGCCCGCATTCGTGCTGGCCGACACGTACGAAAACTGGTCAGAGGTGCCGCCAATACCGGCACCGTAGTCGGTGACGTCCCAACGCGATCCGGTTTGCCCGTACGCGCCCGGCGTGGCCGGGGCACCAATGTCCTGGCCTGCGAGCTGCAGCGACAGGCCTTCCGAGGGCGAGGCCACCGTGGCGATGTCCACACCTTCGGCGGCGATGATGTATTCGAGCAGTCCGTTGGCCGGCACCCCCGGGCTCTTCGGATCGCAGCTCGCATCCCACGCCAGGTTGATCTGTGACGTGGAGATCGCCGTGGCGGTGAGCCCAACCGGAATCGTCGGCGCAGTGCTGTCCACCGGATCCGGCGGGGTCGGCGGCACCGGACCCGTCGGCGTCGAAGCGGTGCCGAGAAGGGCTAGCACATCCACACCCTGGAGCAACGACACCCCATCGTGGATGAGCGTGCGGTCTGTGACGAGCAGCGTCGTGAGCTTCCTGGCAGCGCGCTCATCGATGCTGCGCGCCGCAGTGGTGATTTTCGCGAGGCCATTGACGACATTGGATGTGAGATCGGCCATGCCACTGTCACGTCCGGGGCAGCGACGGTGCGAGGATCCCGCCCTCGACGAGTGCCTGGATCTGCGGATCGCTCAGTCCCTCGATGGACACCTCGTCATCGATCTCCCAGCGCTTGCCGTGGAGCTTCACCGGCGAGAGCACGCGCCGCAGCGGCGGCTCGAGCGGCGGTGACGAAGAAGCGGACGCCTCCGAAGAGGCGCCCACTACGTCGGCCTGTGTCGCAGCAGGCGGCTGCTCCGTTGACGTCGGGGGGTTGACGTCTCTGGACGCGGAAGAATCCGCGCCGGTCAAGACCGGCGCGGTGGAATTCTGTTTGGTGGGCTTCTGGACCTTCAAGGCAGTTCACTCCCATTGAACCGGCGACCTCTGGGCGGTGTGCGCGGCCACACCGTTTTGTCCCGAGATCACCGGCCCGCATGCGCGCCGCGATCACGCTCTCTCAGGTATTTCGTTAGCTGATGACGTCCTGCAGCAGGAACCCACAGTCGGCCGAGACGATCAGTTCCTTGACCTTCTCGCCATCGCGAACGATCACGCCGCCCTCGAGGCCGACGTTCTTGTCTTCCTGTTGGCCGGTGATCTTGGTGCCGCGCTGCGCGGTCACGCCGAACGTCATGCCGCGATTGGTGTCAGCGGTCTTGTCGCGATAGACCAGCAGCATGTGGTTGCCCCACACGCGCGACAGGACTGCGGCCTGGCCGGGCTTGGCCGTATTGACGAAGGCGCGGCCGACGAAGATCTCCTGCAGTTCGAACAGATCCTGCAGGAACTGCTTGGGCACCTTGCCCGAGTCGCCGGTGGTGCCGTTGTAGGCCTTCACGATCACCGGATGGCGCGCCAGCTTCGAGTAGGCCTTGGAACCGATCACTGCGACGTTCGGCCGCATGATCATTGCCTCCAACGAGTCCTCGATGTCCGCGAGCGGATTACTCTCGGCCTGCGTGTATTGATCCCAGCGATCGTTGCCGGCGAGCGCCAGCTTGTTGTTGGCCGCGTACTGCGCCGGATCGAACGCAAGCGTCGAGGCGCGCAGCTCACGGCGGTTCGCATTCAGCGAAGCCAGGAATTCCACCGCAGCATTGACCGGGTT
>JAIBJL010000247.1 GCA_020029545.1 Gammaproteobacteria bacterium | reverse complement strand
GGACTTCACCGCTGACAGCACGATCGGACCACTGCATTTTCATGAGTGGCTCAACAGCAGCTGGGCGTTGCTGCTATCGCATCCGCGCGACTTCACCCCGGTGTGCACGACCGAACTGGGAACACTTGCCCGACTCAAACCGCAATTCGAACGACGCGGGGTGAAAGTGCTTGGCCTGTCGCTGGACACCGTCCAATCGCATGAGCAATGGTCCCAGGACATTCGTGAAACTCAGGGCACGGCGATCAATTTTCCGATCGTCTCCGATCTGGACCGACGCGTGGCTACCGCCTACGGCATGCTCCATCCGCAGCACGATCCCTATCACACCGTGCGCACCGTATTCGTCATCGATCCGCTGCAGCGCATCCGCCTCACCATGACTTATCCGCAGACCTGCGGGCGTAATTTCGACGAACTGCTGCGCGTGGTGGACTCGTTGCAACTCACGGACGGCTATTCGGTAGCGACACCGGCGAACTGGCACTCCGGCGATGATGTCATCATTGCGCCGACGATTGTCGACGAGGACGCGCGGCTGCGCTTTCCACGCGGCTGGCAGTCGCCCCGTCCGTACCTGCGCATTACGCCCGATCCGCGGGGTTGATTTCAGGCTCAGAAAACTCCTGATTTTCTGTGTCATGTGCCGTAGGTAGGTCCTTCCCCACGGCGCACATGATCAACTGTGGCCTGTTGCACGGTTGCCGCATCTTGATTTCGCGACACTGCGGTCCATCAAAGCCGCCGGTCTGCATGAAATTTAAATGCCTGGTCACTGCCACCATCCTGCTGCCGATGCGGTCACTGTCGCCCGTGTGACGCAGTTCACTTTCCGCCTCGACCTACACGCATGACGGACGCGCCGTCCCTTTTGGCGCGTCTGCGGCAAACGCCCGCCCTGGGCATGCTGCTGGTGGCCCTTGCCTATTTCGTGACGGGCAAGCTCGGACTGCTGCTAGCGATTCCTCCCGGCTATGCGACCGCGCTATGGCCGCCGTCCGGTATCGCCCTCGCTGCTTTGCTGCTGCTCGGCCGTCGGATCTGGCCCGGCGTGTTGCTCGGTTCCGCGCTGACCAACCTGGCTACTTCGTTCGATCAATCGTCCGCAGGCGCGTTGGCGCAATCGATTGCGTTGTCCATGGGCATCGGTACCGGTGCGGCGCTGCAGGCGTGGGTAGGTACAGCGTTAGTCCGGCGGTTTGCCGGTCGCGCTGAGGTGCTGTTGCGCAGCGAACGCGAAGTCGCCTTGTTCTTCGCGCTGGCCGGACCCACGGCATGTCTGATCAACGCGAGCTGGAGCGTTACGCTGCTATATGCCACCGGCGCAATCCCGCGAGATGCCGTCGCTTACAGCTGGTGGACCTGGTGGGCGGGCGACAGCATCGGCGTTCTTATCTTCGCACCGCTGCTGCTCATGTGGTGCGGCGAAGATGCGACCTGGCGCGCGCGGCGCGTGCCGATCACGCTGTCGCTGGCCGCGATGCAATGCGCGGCTGTACTGGTGTTCATTTACAGCAGCAATGCCGAATGGGCGGACATGAAAAAGGAATTCGAACGTGACGCGACCCACTTCGCGAGTTCGCTCGAACGACGCCTGGCACTTGATGCCGAAAATCTGCGCTCCACCAGTTCGTTGTTCGCGCTCGATCGCAAGGTCACTGCCGAAGACTTCATGATTTTCACCGAGCCGATGCTGGTCACGCATCCTGAACTCATGTCGCTGGGCTGGGCGCCCGTGGTACCCGCAAGCGATCGTGCCGTATTCGAGGCGCAGGAACTGCCCGGGACAGCACGCTCGGGAATCTGGGAAATCCGTCATGGCGAGCGCATCGCAGCGGCGGCACGCGAGCAATACGTGCCGCTGCTGTACTCTCAATCGCGGCGCAAGGTGAGCCTGGTCGGACTGGACCTCGCAGCCTTTCCCGGCGTGAAGCAGGCCTTCGACACTGCCCGGGCCACCGGCCAGGCAACATCGATCACTCCGGTGTCGTTCCGCGATCAGACGGCTCGCACCGAAGGCTTCATGATGATTCGTCCGATCTATGATCGCCCTGATGATCATTCTGGCGATCATTCGGGCGATCATCCTGGCGACCGCCGCGCCGTACCTGACGCGGATCACGGCCAGCAGTTGCTCGGCTTTGTCTATGCGGCCATGCACGTCAGCGGGTTGCTCGCCGGCGACGGCCGCGAACTGGCCGATCGGCGCATGCACCTGACCATTCGCGATCCGGATGCCCGCGCCGATCATGCGGTACTGTATCGCTCGTTATCCTCCAGCGAAGACCGCCACGAGCGCGCCGAGTTGACTTCGGAAGTTGCAATCACCGTTGCAAATCGCAGCTGGGTGCTCGCCTTCACCGCAACCGAGGACTATGGCGCTGGCGAGCACGCCACCGTCGCCTGGTTGGTGCTGGCAGGCGGCATGGTGCTGAGTGCACTGGTCGGCGGTGGTGCCCTGATCCTCACCGGTCGCACCACACTGGTGGAATCGCTGGTACGCGAACGCACCGAAGAGCTCGCGCAAATCAACGGCAAGCTGGCGGAAGAAATCTGCGACCACGTACGTACCGAATACGAACTCGACAGCGAGAAACAATTTCTCTCGACCGTCCTTGAGAATCTCAACGAAGGCATTCTCGTGTACGATCTCGACGGACACATCACGATAGAGAATCGCGCTGCGAAACGCATTCGTGTCCGCATCACCGGCTCGCGGGTCGAGCGTCGCAATTGGACCGGCTACACACTGTTTGCGGCGGATGGCGTCACTGAGCTGGCCTTCGATGAGCTGCCGCACACACGCGCAATGCGCGGCGAGACGCTCCACGACCTGCAGATCATCGCCGTCAGCAAAGGCCGGGCACCGGTGACGCTGACGATCAATGCGCATCCGCTACGGGACCGCAATGGCGAACAGAACGGTTCGATCACGGTCATTCACGACATTACCGACGTACAGAAAGCCGAGCGGATCAAGCGAGAGTTCGTTTCGGTGGTCTCCCACGAACTGCGTACGCCACTGACCTCGATTCGCGGCTCGCTGGGACTGGTCAACGGCGGCATCGCCGGCGAGCTGCCACCGAAGGCCCGCAAGCTGATCGAAATCGCGTATCGCAACACCGATCGGCTATCGATGCTGATCAACGACATTCTCGATATGGAGCGCATCGAGACCGGCGGACTGACACTGACAACTCAGGCGTGTGCAGTGCGCGACCTGTTGCAGCAGGCGGTCGAGGCTCATCAAGGCTACGCTGAGGAATGCCAGGTGCATCTGGCGCTGCTGGACCCGCAGGTCGATGCGACTGTTCATGTCGATGCAAGTCGCTTCCAGCAAGTCATGGCCAACCTGCTGTCGAATGCAACCAAGTTCTCGCCGGCCGGCGCCGTCGTCGAAATCGGCGCGACGTTGACCGCCGGCGAGGTGCGCATTTTCGTTCGCGATCGGGGCCCCGGTATTCCGCCGGAATTCCGGCCGCTGATGTTCAAGAAATTCAGCCAGGTTGACGGCTCGGATACGCGGGCCAAGCCTGGCACCGGCCTGGGTCTTGCGATCTCGAAGGGATTGATCGAGAAAATGCAGGGACGTATCGACTATGAGACGCAGGCCAATGTCGGCTCGACTTTCTTTTTCGATCTGCCGGTGCAGCCGGCCAACTTGCCCGCGCCGGGGACGGAATCGTTCACCGATACCGGCTCGGTGTTGGTCAGGCAGAAAAGCGCATGACGAGTTGGGATGGAAGTGAGTGGTGAGTAGTGAATGGTCAGAAAGCCACTTTCATCCTTCGGGGTCGGCCGGCGTTGTTCCATACAACGCTCGGCATTCCCCCACATCCATGTGGGTCAGCCGCCCGGCTGTTCCCGACAGCGAGCGCCACTTCCTACATCCTTGTAGGTCGGCCGAGCACGATGGGCAACTGCCCTGCATCGGTCAATTACCGATCAACGACGCCGTGAACAGTCGGCAACCACAATCGTCACGCTGTCGCTGTCCGGATCGAACACAACCTGAGCTTCACGGCGTTCGAGCTGGCGCATCACCTGCGCTACTTTCTGCTCAAGCGAGAACTCCGTGGCACCGTACTCGGTGCCTTCGCGCAACACGAATGACTCGATGACGCCTTGCAGCGCATCGGCGGACAGCTCGGAGTAAGGAACGACCACAGGTTGGGTGGATTCATCCGTCATGCGCGATCTCCATCACGACGAGGTTCGCGCAACAGGAACAGGCCGGCCGCGCCCACCAGGAAAAACATCACCGATACGATCTCGGCCTGTGTCGCTTCGATCCCGAAGAAACTCATGCTGGCGTTCACGCGAATCAGTTCGATCGCAAAGCGCTCGATGCCGCACAACACCATGAACAACGCAAACAACCACCCGGGACGATACGGATGCCGACGCAGGCGCCAGAGAATCGCAAACACCATCAGGCTCATCAGGGTTTCGTAGATCGGCGTGGGATAGACCCCCGGCAGGGCAATCGTCACGCCGGCCACATTGTTGTCGTACGTCTGTGCCCATAGCCACGTCGGCAGCCATGCCGGCTTCAATGCCATGTCGGCAGCAATGCCCCAATCCCCATCGCCTGACACCTGGCAACCGATGCGTCCGATCGCATAACCCAGCATCAATGCCGGTGCCAAAGCATCCGCGAGCGGAGCGATTGCGATTCGACGCCAGCGCGCATGCATGGCACCCGTAACCAGACCGAAGATGAGCCCGCCGTAGATCGTGAAGCCGCTGCGCGTAAAGATCATGCCCCAGGGGTCCGCAAGAAAGTCGCCGGGATACTCCAGCAAATGAAATATCCGCGCGCCCACGATACCGGCCACCGCCATGATCATGCCTAGTTCGGTCACGAACTCGTGCGGCGGCGTGGGGACTTCAGACACCACCCCTGCTTTCGACTTCACCCGGCGAATCGCCGGCGCAATACCCCCCGCGGCGTACTTGCGGCGCAACTCGAACTCGGTCACCCACATGGCGGACAGTAACGCAGCGGCGACCAGCAAGCCGAACATCGGCACCGGCAGCGGCAGCTGCATGCCGGTGAGATCGCGCAACAGATCGCTGAGCAGCGGATAAGCCATGGCATCCTTCGGGATAAGGTTCGCGGCAAGCCGGTTGTCGCCACCGGATTGCCATGATTCGGTCGCACTTTACACGACTCGACCCGCAGCGCTGCAGATCGCATAGGCAGGTCAATCGCAGACAGGATTGCGTCGTTCTGCGTGCCGGCTTGTCGTCAGCGTGGATAATCGGTGACAAAACCGGCACCGGTGCCAAAGGCGCAGTGAACGATCTGCTGGTGGCATGGTCGATAGAACGACGCTATGCGAAGGACATGTTTCGTCGCTGCGGTCTACAGAAACAGCTGTGCCCACGAAGTGATGCCAGCTTCGCTCGCCCAACCGGGCAATTCCTTGCCCTGATTGAACAACGCGCCGTCGTTGAAGTTTCGATTCGCCAGTACCGCGACGCCCAGATCTTTTGCCAGGAGCAACACGCGCTGCTCCGCACCGCGATGCGTGACCGAATAGGCGCTGACTTAGAAATGTTGGCTCGCGCCACTCGACTCAAACCGACTGCCTCGGCGCAAGGACCTGGGGCGTGGGGGCCTGGGTAGGAGACTCGAATGTGCCGCGTGTACCCCGATCCGTTTCCTGCCCATGCCCCGCGCCCCAGGCCCCATTGGCAGCGGAAATTGTGGCGCTCACTGCCGAGTAAGCACCATTCGGCCTGGTATGCATGGGGCCAGGAATTCTCCGCAGGATGACTGGACGACCGGCAGCGAGCCGTTCCGGCGTCAGGACTGCATCAGCCACACGACGCCCAGCAATAGCGCGCTGAGTCCGACGACGCTGGCGAGGAATCCCAGCAGCAACCGCCTTTCCTTCGTCGTCGCCGCCGCATCATTCGGCCCGGTAGGAGGGACATCGATGACCGACTCCTGTGGCATGACGATCACCGGCTCGGATTCGAAGCGAAACTTATGCACGTAGCCTTCGCTGGCCCAGGTACGTGGCAACACGGATGGCGTGGACATCGACGTCACGGCGGTGACCTCGCGGCGATCAGGTACGACGGAATCGCACAGTAGTCGATCGGCGCGAGAAAATCAGTCGAATTCAGGTAACGCCGCATGCTGCGGCGCAGCCGGTCGGCACATGACGGACTCAGGAGGGATGGAAGTACCGGAACCCCATACCATGTTCGACGATTAACACGGCGAATCATTCACCTCCTGAAAGCCTGCGTGCATAGAACCTCTTGAAAACATTCCTCCGCAACAACGGCTTGTCGCTGGTGCTGTTCGTGCTGTTCTTGATGCTTCTGGCCGGCCAAAGCCTGGTCGGGCAGGCGGTGCAGAACGACGAACGGCGCGACCATGGCCAGGCGCCTGTCAGCTATGTCGCCTACCTGACAAGCGGTGCTTTTCTGGAAGTCACCATGGAGAACTGGGAGAGCGAGTTCTTTCAGATGTCAGTTTACGTGCTGTTCACGGTGTTCCTGTTTCAGAAAGGCTCGTCGGAATCGAAGTCGCCGGACAGGAAAGAAGCCGTCGATCGCGATCCGCGGCTATTCGCTCATAAGCAGAATGTTCCCGGTCCGGTGCGCCAAGGCGGATGGCGCCTGCGCCTCTATGAAAATTCGCTCAGCCTGGCCTTTCTTTCGCTGTTCCTGATCTCGTTCGTGTTGCATGCGGTCGGTGGCGTGCACGAATACAACGAGGAGCGCCAGCTGCACGGGGAGGCTGGGCTGACATTGCTGCAGTACCTGCACAGCGCGCGCTTCTGGTTCGAATCGTTGCAGAACTGGCAGAGCGAGTTCCTCGCCATCTGGTCCATGGTCGTGCTGAGTATTTTCCTGCGTCAGCGAGGTTCGCCGGAATCCAAACCGGTGGATGCACCGCACTCCGAAACCGGCTGAATGACTCGCAAGTTACATCGTAGCCGCACGTGCGTGCATCATTTCGCCTGACGGTCGGTTCGCGAGCTTGCCCAGCAGACCGCGCAAGTCGCGCAGCTTGGGCGGCTTGCTGAGGACATAGTCGACGCAGGCCGGTATTTCATTATCGGCAATCAGTCGCTGGCCCCAGCCGGTCAGCAGAATCACCGGTGTCGCGGCAGACGCGGCCTTGACCGCTGCCGCCACTTTGCGGCCGTCGACATACGGCATGCCCAGGTCCGTGATGACTGCATCGAATCGCGAGTCCGTTCCCAAGGAGGCAGTGAACTCGTCGATTGCCTGTTGACCACCCTCGGTGCAGACCACCTGGTTGCCCTCGTTGATCAGCACGCTGTGCAGCGACTCGATAATGAGTGGATCGTCATCTGCGATCAGCAGTCGTAACGGTCGGCTCTGCCGCAACATC
>JAIBJL010000579.1 GCA_020029545.1 Gammaproteobacteria bacterium | reverse complement strand
TTATCCGCGGCAACTGTCAGGTGGCGAGCAGCAACGTGTAGCGATCGCACGTGCGTTCGTCACACGGCCGGCGGTGCTGTTTGCCGATGAGCCGACGGGTAATCTCGATGCAGTCACCGGCGAGCGCATCATCAACTTGCTGTTCGATCTGAACCACGAGATGCGCACGACACTGGTCATGGTGACGCACGATCAAGCCATTGCACAACGTTGCGGACGCATCATCCGCATCGATGCTGGGCACGTTGTATGAAGACGCTGCGCCTGGCGGTGCAGGCATTGCTTCGCGATGGCAAATCCGGGGAGCTGCGAGTGCTGTTGCTGGCGCTGCTGGTGGCAGTGTCGGCGCTCACTGCCGTGGGCTTCTTCACCAGCCGTGTCAGTCGCGCCGTCGATCAGCAGGCCGGTGAAGTGCTGGCGGCAGATCTCAAGCTGCAGTCCGAAGCGGTCATCGATCGCGCGTACTTCGACATGGCGCGGCAGGCTGGCCTGAAAACCGCGGAGGTCGTGACGTTTCCCAGCGTGGTGTTTTACAACGAAACGAGTTCACTGAGTGCGATTCGTGCCGTGTCGAGCAGTTATCCATTGCGCGGCCGGGTAAAGGTTGCCGATGCGCCGTTCGAACCCGGGCGCGAGATCGAGGGGATTCCAGGTGCCAATGAGGTGTGGCCCGAGTCGCGCATCATGGCGCAACTCGGTGTGCGCATCGGCGATCGCTTGCGGGTGGGCTCGCGCGAATTCACGATATCGAAGGTGCTTGAATACCGTCCCGACCAGGGCTCGGCCTTTGTCGATCTGGCACCGACCGTGCTGATGCGTCTGGAGGACTTGCCCTCCACCGGCTTGATCCAGACCGGCAGTCGCGTGTCCTATGCTGCGTTATTCGCTGGCGGCCCGGCGGCCGTGGCGCAGTGGAAGGCGGAACTCGGTGCGCGTAAGCAGCACCGGGAACGGCTCGTCGACATTGCCGACGCCAGCCCGCAAATTCACTCAGCGATGGACCGGGCCGGCCGGTTTCTCAACCTCGCCGCTCTAGTGACGATCCTGTTGGCGGCGATCGCGGTGGCAATCGCTGCACGCCGCTATGTGGCGCGACATCTGGATACCGTGGCGCTGATGAAAAGCATGGGTGCCTCGCAACGGCTGGTATTGCAGATCAGTGTGCTGGAGTTGCTGATGATTGCTCTGGCGGCCGGCATCGTCGGTACCGCACTCGGCTACGTAGCGCAGGAAGGCATCGCGTGGCTGGTCAAGGACCTGGTCCGCGGCCAGCTGCCAGCACCGTCACTGAATGCTGGTGGCCTCGGTATCATGACATCGGTGCTGATGCTGGTGGGGTTCGCACTACCCCCGCTGTTGCAGTTGCGGTATGTGCCGCCGGCACGTGTCCTGCGACGCAATCTTGAACCGCCACCGCTCAAATACATCACCGTGTATGGCACGGCGTTGGCGTCGCTGCTGGCATTGTTAGGCTGGTTGCTGCGCGATACGCGGCTACTCGTCTATGTCATCGTCGCTACGTTTGCGACCTTCTCCGCCTTGTTGGGCGCGGGCTGGTTGCTGGTGAAATTATTGAGCCGTCTGCGCGGCAATGTCGGTGTCGCCTGGCGCTACGGCATGGCAAACATAGCGCGCCGGGGCCGCGACAGCATTATCCAGATCGTCGCCTTCGGCATCGGCCTGATGGTGTTATTGCTGCTGGCGGTGGTGCGCAACGATCTGATGGAGGATTGGCGCGCGAGTCTGCCCGCGAACGCGCCCAATCATTTCATGATCAACATCCGTCCGGACCAGACCGAGTCGATCCGCGCTTTCTTCAGTGCTCATCAACTCAACCCGCCAACGCTGGTGCCGATGATCCGTGCCCGTCTCATTGAAGTCAACGGCGAAAAAATGACGGACCGCAAACCGACGAACGAGCGCGGTCGCGACTTTGCCGAGCGCGAAGCGAACCTGACCTGGGCGCAGGATCTGCAATCGGGCAACAAGATCGTCGCCGGGCGCTGGTGGCACGAGGGTGACAACGGCGGTCCGCGCGTATCGGTCGAAGTCGAACTCGCTCAGGCGCTGCAACTGAAGCTGGGCGACGAGCTGACGTACGACATCGCCGGCGAAACCATCGTCGCGAAGATCGCAAGCTTCCGCGAAGTGCGCTGGGACACATTCCTGCCCAACTTCTTCATGGTGTTCTCGCCCGGCGTGCTGGACGAGGCGACCGGTACCTACATTACTGCGGTGAACATTCCACAGCAGCAGCATTCGATGCTCGTCGAATTCACGCGCCAGTTTCCGGAAGTGACGGCGATGGATGTGGAAGCGATCCTGTCGCAGGTACGCAGCGTCATGGACAAGGCGTCGCTCGCGGTTCAATACGTTTTCGGCTTCACCTTGCTGGCCGGCATCACGGTATTGCTGGCAGCGATCCAGGCGACGCGTGACGAACGCCGCTATGAGAGTGCCATCCTGCGAACGCTGGGCGCGAGTCGTCGCGTCGTGTTGCAAGGCGTCGCCGCTGAGTTTGCGACGCTCGGATTGCTGGCCGGTACGCTCGCGGCAGTGGGTGCCACGGCGGCCGGTTATTTTCTGGCTACCGGGCTGTTTGGTCTCAAGTACACGTTCGATCCGCTGTTGTGGCTGATTGGCCTGGTGTGTGGCACGTTGCTGGTCGGTATCAGCGGGACGCTGGCGACACGCTCCGTCGTCAACCATCCTCCGGCTGCCGCGCTGAAAGGATAGGT
>JAIBJL010000578.1 GCA_020029545.1 Gammaproteobacteria bacterium | reverse complement strand
ATCTGTTGGACACAGGCCATTTCGCGCTCGAAGACAAAGGCGATGAAATTGCGCAGCTGATGCGCAACTTCCTCGATCGCAAACTTCGGCGTCAAGGTACGTAAGCTTTCTCTGGACCGCTGGTTCGGGCGCGAAAAAAAGTACAGTGTCTTGTCGGATCGGGGCGTCCTCCCTCGTCCTTGATTTGAGTATGGCGTTTTCAACAGGAGACATGCATGGCTGCGAACACTGTCCGACTGCATCGAGTGTTGTGTGCAAAAGCGGAGCGCGTGTACCGGGCGTTTCTTGACGCCGACGCGATGGCGAAATGGCTGCCACCCAATGGTTTCACCGGCAAAGTGCATCACATGGATGCAAAGGTGGGCGGATCGTACCAAATGTCGTTCACGAACTTTTCTACGGGGAACGCGCATTCGTTCGGCGGCAAGTTTATTGAACTGGTACCGCATCAGCGGCTGCGTTACTCGAATCGTTTCGATGATCCCAATCTGCCCGGGGAAATGATGACCACCATAGAGATCAAACCAGTCTCTGTCGGCGTGGAACTGAACGTTACGCAGGAAGGAATCCCTGCGGTGATTCCGATAGAAGGTTGCTATCTCGGCTGGCAGGAGTCGCTCAAGTTGCTGGCGCAACTCGTCGAAGCCGAAATACCCGACGGAGTCTGAGTCGATTCCTGGAGCCGAGTGCCCGAAGTCCCGCCGTTGAACACCTTGGCGGGGATTCGAGGCACTCGATCCGTCGAAGGAGATCGAACGGTGGCTGCGCCGAGATCTTCGATGCAGCAGCGAAGCGCAATCACGCCCTTCACCATCGACCCTTCTGCATCGGCAATTCGGTTGCGCCAGCTGGCCGCCATTTGCTGGGTCAGTCCATCAGCAGCTCAAGTCCTTCGCGATTCAATATTTCGATTGAATAGCACAGGGCGCCAACCGCTATTCCGATTCCGATCAGTGCAATGTACAGCATGGATGCGGTCCTCAAGGGGGCGATCACCTGATCTTGCGCGCAGTGGCGACGGATACGCCAGTGGACTTTGGAGCCAGCACGGCTTTACCGCCCTGACATTTCAAACCTTGATCCCCTGCGCCAGGCAAGTGAAGCACGGTTTCTTGACAATCAGACGACGCCGGTTGCGTTCACCCGACCTGAGGCCGGACAAAGAAATCCGGCACGACAGCGGGACCGTAGTTGCCCCTCCTTCCCGGCGATAGCGAGATATCAGGACTGCAGTGCTCTGAAGTGGGTCGGGGGCAGTACTGCATTGCACTCAAAGAAAGCAGGAACCTACTTCACCGTATAGCCGCGAGCTTCCAGGCACGCGCCTTCCGCACGCCGGTAATCCGCTCGCTTACTCGAACTCTGCGACTCAGTCACGCCACCGAGCGGCTGCGTCGGATCAAATCCCGTCTGTTGCTTCGCCCAGACATGACATTCGTAGCGGTCGGTGGCCTGTTGCTGCTCCGACTGACTATTCTTTGGGTAAATGTACAGATCGTTGCTGGCGGGCACAGCCGAGCTTGCGGCGACAGTCCCCTCAGCGACTGGCGGCTCGGTAACGACATACTCGTGCCGTTCCGGATACCACCGGTAGTAAGTGTCGTCGGCGTAGTAGTACGGCACCCCACCAAAATAGACCGTCGTATAGAACGGTGGCAGCACGCCGATGCTGATACCTACGGGCGGACGTACCACCATATAGCGCGGTCCGGACCCGCGATACCAGACACCACCGTGAAAGTAATACGGTGAGCCATTGAACCTGGACGCGGTGTAGCCGCGCGGCAGCTCGCGCACATATCTGCCTCGCGGCGGATAGTAGTGATCGTGGTTGTACCGATGATCGAACAGGGCAGCGCCGTCGGTACGCGGGTCTGCCTGAGCGATGCCGCTCCACACGCTGCATGAAACGAGTAGCAACGCAGCGAGTCTGACGAAGTATTGTTTACTCATTTGACGGTATACCCTCGACCTTCCAGGCACGCGCTGATCGCACGACGATACGCGGAAGCCGCCTGCTCCCGATCTGCAGCCGCCTGCTGGTCCCGTTCATCGCGCGCGCGCTGCATCGATGCGGCCTGCTGTTGTTGCGATGACTCGGAAGCGGCGCCGACCGCGGCACCGGCAATCGCACCGATGATTGCACCGGCACCGGCATCGTGCGGACGGGATACGATTGCACCGAGCACGGCTCCCGTCGCTGCGCCGGCCGCGACGTCGCTGCCCTGCGCCGGCATCGCGACTACCTGAACACGTTCGTGGGGCGCTACGTGCGCCGCACTGGGATCGAAATTGCTTTGCTTGACCGCCCACGTATGACATTCATAACGATCCCGATCGACTTGATTCGCCGCCTGTGCATTACGCGGATACACGTACACCTGCGTATCCTGTACCGCAGGCGGTGGAGCGTGCGCCACCGGGCGTGGTGGCAGGGTGCGCATGCTGTCGCAACCCGACAGCAATGCGATGCTGGCAGCCAGCACGCCTAGCGAGACTTTGCGGCGTACCCCCACGGTGAGCAAAGAGGTGTCGAGCATGGATGCAACCTGATCGTTTGCCGTGCTGCGAACAGCGGATTCACGATGATCAGACTGGCGAAGTGTCGCAGGGGTTTCGTTAACAAGACGTTAGGCACGTCGATCGTAAGAGAAAGAAGGGAATTGGTTACATTTTGAAATGATGCTGGACCCGCGGGAATGCAACGCCAACGGTGTCATCGAAATCCAGGCTGGCATGTG
>JAIBJL010000246.1 GCA_020029545.1 Gammaproteobacteria bacterium | reverse complement strand
AGATGCCCGACGTCCCCAGCGCGTGCATGGCATGCCGTCGGCCATCCCAGAAGTTGAAATCGCCCACGATGCTGACGCGCTGCGCATTCGGCGCCCACACCGCGAAACGCGTACCCTCCAGCCCGTCCCGTGACGTCGGATGTGCACCGAGCTTGCGATAAATGCTGTGATGATTACCTTCGCCGAACAGATACAGGTCCAGCTCGGTGAGTTGCGGTGCGAAGTAATACGGATCGTGTTTGACGAGTTCCGAACCATCGCGATACCGGATCAGCAGGCGATACGGCACGATCGGGCGGCGGTGATTGATCTCGCCTTCGAACAGCCCCGCCTCGTGCAATTGGGTCAGCGGCCGTGCATCGGCGACCGTCTCGTCCTCCCAGAACACCGTTACGGCGACTGCATCGTGCTCCAGCACGCGCACGATGCACCGTGGTGCACCCGATGCACCCTTCAGCTCATGGTAACCCAGCACCGACCGTGGCTCGCGATGGGTCGCGGCAACGATCGATGCGATATCAGCACTGGAAAGATGCGCCATGGAGAACAGAATACAGTGAACCAGCACGAAAGAATGTAGCCTGGGCGAAGAAGGTTCCGGCGATGTGATCGCTGTTGCGCAGACGCGCTCCTCTCACCCAACCTCTCCCGCTGGGAGAGGAGCAGAAAGAAGTCATCTCGCGTTCTTCTCTGACCGTCGCCCGTAGCCTGGCGCCCGTAGCCCAGCGCCAGCCGGCCAAGCCGGCTCAAATCACCGGCTTGATTCCCCAGATATTGTCGGCGTATTCGCGAATGCTGCGATCGCTGGAGAACGGACCCATGCTGAGCGCGTTGATGACGGACTTGCGCGCCCATTCCTGCGGATTCTTGTACAGCGCATCCACCCGATCCTGGGCCGCGGCATACGACGCATAGTCCGCCAGCACCAGGAAGTGCTCGCCATCGCCCATCAGCCGGTCCACGACCACGCGCGAATCTGCAATATTGTTCGGCGAGAACAGGCCGGAATTGATCGTCTCGATGGCACGTTTCAATTCCGGATTCTGCGACACGATCATCGCAGGCGAATAGCCATGCGCGCGCAATGCGACGACTTCTTCCGTCGTCATGCCGAAAATAAAAATATTCTCGGCACCGACCGCATCGCCGATTTCGATGTTCGCGCCGTCGAGCGTGCCGATCGTCAACGCGCCGTTGAGCGACAGCTTCATATTGCCGGTCCCCGACGCTTCCATGCCGGCCGTCGAAATCTGTTCGGATAGATCCGCTGCCGGCATGATTTCCTGTGCCAGCGACACGTCGTAGTCCGGCATGAAGCACAGCTTGAGCTTGTCGCCGACGCGCGGATCGTTGTTGATCACGGACGCAATATTGTTGATCAGCTTGATGACCGACTTGGCGACGTAGTAGCCCGGCGCGGCCTTGCCGGCGATCAATACCACGCGCGGCACGATGTCGGCCTGCGGGTTGTCGAGAATGCGCAGATAGCGCACCACGACATAGACGACGTTCAGCAACTGGCGCTTGTACTCGTGAATGCGCTTGACCTGCACATCGAACAACGCATCGACGCTGACTTCCACATTCAGCAGCTGCTTGATCGTCGCGGCCAGCCGCTGCTTGTTGACGCGTTTGATATCGCGAAACCGCCGACAGAATTCTGTATCGTCAGCCGCCCACTTGAGCCGCTCGAGATCTTCGAGATCGTTTTCCCATGCCGATCCCAGCTTCTCGGTAAGCAATGCCGACAGTCCGGGATTCGCCTGCTTGAGCCAGCGCCGCACGGCGATGCCATTCGTCACGTTGGTGAAACGCTCCGGCCACATTTCTGCAAAATCCGCGAAGATCGTCTCGCGCATGAGTCGCGAATGCAGCTTCGCAACGCCGTTGATCTTGTGGCTGCCGACCACCGACAAATACGCCATGCGAACCCGGCGATCGCCATCCTCGTTGATCAGCGACATGCGACGGCGACGGTCGAAGTCATTGGGAAAGCGCGCGCTGACCTGCTCCAGGAAATCGCGATTGATCTGGTACACGATCTGCAGATGGCGCGGCAGCAGCCATTCGAACAAGGACACCGGCCAGGTCTCGAGCGCTTCGGGCAGCAGCGTGTGATTCGTGTAACTGCAGATCGCCTGCGTCATCTGCCAGGCGCCGGCCCACTCCACGCCATGTTCGTCGATCAGCAACCGCATGAGTTCGAGAATAGTCAGCGCCGGATGCGTATCGTTGAGTTGAATCGCAATGGCTTCGGCCAGCTCGCCCAGTTCGCGTCCTTCGAATACGTGCTGGCTCAGCATGTCCTGCAAGGAGGCGCTGACGAAAAAATACTGCTGCTTGAAGCGCAGCTCCTTGCCCTGCGGCGTGGAATCGTCGGGGTACAGCACGCGCGAGAGATTCTTGGCATCCACCTGCTCGGTCACGGCGGCGGCGTAATTGCCATGATTGAATGCTTCGATCCTGAACGGCTCGATCGCACGACCTGACCACAATCGCAGATGATTCACCGTCGGGCTACGATTGCCGGGAATCAGCAGGTCATACGCGACGGCCCACACATCGTGCGTATCGACCCACTCGTAACGGATGCGGCCGTGGTCGTCGCGCGTCGCACGGCAACTGCCGCCGAAGCGCACGCGAAAACGCACGCCGCCACGACCGCTTTCCCAGAAGTTCTGAAAGCCCAGCCACGAACTGGCCACTTCGCGTTGTCCGCCGTCCGCGCCGATGACCTGGGTGAAAATACCGTAGTCATAGCGAATGCCGTAACCGGTTGCGCCGTAGCCCAATGTCGCCAGCGAGTCGAGGAAACAAGCCGCCAGGCGGCCCAGACCGCCGTTGCCCAGGCCGGGGTCTTCTTCCTCGGCGGCAATGTCTTCGAGTTGGTGACCGAAGGATTCCAATGCCTGGCGCACCTCCTCCAGCAGGTCGTCGTCGAGCGCGCTGAGCGCGTTGATCAGGCTGCGACCGAGCAGAAACTCCATGGAGAGATAACAGACGCGCTTGACGTGCGCGCTCGCAACGCGTGTGCGCGTGGCAACCCAGCGCTCCGCCAGTTCCTCGCGCACGGCAATCGCCAGCGCATCATAAAAATCGCGGCGTGTCGCCGCCGCCGGCGACTTGCCGAGCGAGCGCTCCAGCCGATCCAGAATGGCCTCGCGGACGGCGCCGTGACGCAGGGCAATGGATGAGTTGATACCGGAGACGCGGGAAGCGGGTCGCATGAATAGTCCTGGAATGCAAAGGGACCGCGCGCTAAGCCCCTAGCAGCCCGGGGCCAGGCGATCGGCGCAGACTGCCAATAATAGAGTCAGGCATTGTTCAATACGCCGAGGTAACCGACACCACAGTATCGCAACATCTGCGTCAGACTGACTTGCGTCTTTTACGAGCGTGGGTCAACGCGGTGATCCGCCTTTGTTCCTTCTTGCCGCTACCCGTATTCATCTGGGCCAGTCGCCCGCTTCACTTCACGTCGATCACTTTCTCCGCGACGATGCGCCAAGAGCCCGCCTCACGCACCAGCGTCAATTCTTTGCGCAGCGAGTTCACCCCGAATTTCTGCACGAACGTCACGATTCGGCGGTCGGCACCATCGGGTTCCATCTTGAGGTTCTCGATCATCGAGTCCGGCACCGGACCCGTCGCCACCTGTTCGCGGCGCTGTTCCAGCCAGGGCGTTCCGCCTGCAGCATCGGTCGGCGGTACGAAGCTGGACGAATAGAGTGCAATGACCGCGTCAGCTTCGCGATGCGCCCAAGCCTGCGCCCAGCTGGCAACCACCTCTTCCGGCGACCGGGCCACGCTGCCGGCTGAGCGAAAATACGAGGGCGGCTCGGCAAGACAACCGCTGCCGCTGTTGTCGGTCGATTTCACCTCCGGAATCACCAGGGCCGCCGACGATTCCGGCTTGCTCAGGCCGTCGGGAATCCGTAACGGCTGAGCGCTGCGGGCAGCGAGATACGGCTCGTGGGAATCATCGCAGGTACGTTTGCTGCCCCCGCAAGCGGCCAGCAATGGCAACATGCCGAGCCCGACAACGACCAGTTTAAAACGACGCGTCACCACAGGCATCAAGTACATACTCGATTGAGATTACTGAAGAAAATTGTTCTACGACATCGCGCAGACCGCCGACACGATACCCTTGCGCGGCTCGGTCCGGGTCCGTTTTTGCAAGCCGGCTACCGTACAGAGGGGGGCAGGCGAAGTCCAGCCAGCGAGGACTGCGTCTTTCCCGCCGCAGAGCGGCAATGCGTCCCCCAGCACCCACTGGCCATCATCTGCTGGCCGATCACCCGACCGGTTCGCACCTGACTGTCGTACGCACCGACGCCGCGATGAAGCAGTCTTCATGTGCGGCGTGATGCACCGCTTCCAGTTCGCTGCGATCCGGCTGCCGGCCCGCGAAGGTCACGGCGGGCCGCAGGGTCACCTGGGTCATCGCCATTTTGCCCTGCTCATTGCGCGCCATGATTCCGACCGCGGTATCTTCGTATCGTTCCACGATCAACTCACGCTGCCGGGCAAGGGAGATTTCCACGGAGGTCACGGGGAACACGGGGCTAGATGTTTATCAAGAAAAAAACAGGGCAGATCCTGATCAATCAAGACCGCATTGCATGTTCGGAACTTCGTCTTACCCCGTGTTCCCCGTGCCCCCCGTGGAAATCCACTTCTGATCTTGCACTGACTTGATCTTGCACTGACAAAGCCACCAGCCCGCCATAATCCGACCTGCGTTGCGGCACAATTGTCGGTCACCATTCAAATACGAACGACGCGGGATATATTTCTGGGGAAATTTCATGTCGGCGATACGCAACGTCGGTGCACGCATCAAAGGTCTGCTGCGCGCCCTGGTCGGTGAGTTTAGCTGGCAGCCGCCGCGCTGGCTCGCCAGCACCGCTGCGGCCACGCAGCGCAGTGGTGCAGTCATCGGAACCTACGCTCGTACGAATCCGCGGGCCGCAGCAGGACTCGTGGCAGGCGGTGCGATTCTCGCAGTCGGCAGTTACTTCGGCTGGCGCTGGTATCAGAACCAGCCCCAGCCGGTCGAAGTCACCTTTACCATCACGTCCCCGGACGTCACCTGCTACGCCTGCGAGCCGCCAGGTTCGCCCAATCCGTTGATCGTGACGTTCGACAACTCGACCGCACCGCTCGACCGCGCCGGTCACGACATCGCTGCCGGAAAATCCGGTATCACCATCAGCCCGGAAATCGCCGGCCAGTGGTCATGGAGCGACGACAAGCTGCTGCGGTTCCAGCCGGCGGCCGACTGGCCCATCGGCCGGCAATACCAGGTGCGCTTTGCGAAACAAGGCTTTGCCGCCGCGCAGGTACGCCTCGCCGAATACGACTTCGAATTCTCCTCGCCGGCGTTCGTCGCCGCTATCGGCGGCACCGAGTTTCATCAGGACCCGGTCGTTGCCGCCAACAAGAAAGTCGTTGCAACGATCACCTTCTCGCATCCCGTCGATCCGACAAGCTTCGAGAAGCGCGTGCAGCTCAAGATGTTCGATCGCGTGACCGACACGATCGAAAAGCAGCTCAAGGCGCCGACTCACTCCGTCGTTTACGACAAGCTCAAGCTCAATGCCTACATTCACACGGGCGATCTGGAAGTGCCGCCGAAGGCAGGGCGACTGCAGATCACGATCGACAAGGGCACGCATGCAGCGCGAGGCGGCAACGCATCCGATCGCGAACTGACCACCCAGGTCGATATCCCGGGGCTCAACAGCCTGAAGATCGCGGACGCGACGCTCGACCTGGCGCGCGATGAACGCAACGAGCCGAACCAGGTACTGGTGCTCAACACATCGTTTTCCGTGTTGGAACGCGACCTCCCGGCGAAAGTGCATGCCTGGCTGCTGCCGCTGAAGCATCCGGATACCAAGCTGCAGGCACAGTTCGATCGAGCTGCGCGCGGCCGGCCATTCGCCTGGTCGCAAACCAATCTGCGTCCCGAAGTACTCAACGACGCGAACAAGCTCGAACTCACGCAGATTCCCGGCGATCGCGAACACTATGAAATGCACAGTTTTCGCTATCGTGCCGATCCCGGTCGCCATGTGTATGTGAAGATCGACGCGGGCCTGAAGTCGTTCGGTGGTTATGTGCTGGGCGAAAGCTTCGAACGCCTGCTCACGGTACCTGAATTCCCGCGCGAACTGAGCATTCTGCATCAGGGCGCGTTGCTGTCGATGTCCGGCGAAAAGACGCTGTCGCTATTCGCGCGCAACGTGCCGGCGATGCGTATCGAAGTCGGCCGGCTGTTGCCACGCCAGCTGCAACATCTGGTAACGCAAACCAACGGCAGTTTCGCGACGCCGCAGTTCCAGAACTGGGCGTTCGACACGGCGAACATTACCGAGCAATTCCGCAAGACCGTCAAATTGCAAGGCGCCGATCCGGGCAAACCGCAGTACGAAGCGCTCGATCTGGGCGACTACCTGGACGACAAGGGCGAGGATCGACGCGGCATTTTCCTGCTGCGTGTGCAGGCGTGGGATGACAAAGAAGACCACGCACTCGATGGCGCGTCGGAATCCTGGAGTGCCGGATCGGTGCCGGGCTCGCTGACCGATGCGCGACTGATCGTCGTCACCGACCTGGGCCTCGTCGTCAAGAAATCCATCGACGGCAGCCACGATGTGTTCGTGCAGTCGATCGGCAATGGCACGCCGCTCAGTGGCGTCACGCTCGATATCATCGGCCGCAATGGCCTGCCGGTACTCAGTGAAACGACGGACGAGCAGGGGCATGTGCACTTCGGTGACTTGAAGAGCTTCACGCGCGAGCGGCAGCCGGTGTTGTATCTGGCACGCCGCGGCGGCGACAGCTCGTTCCTGCCTTGCGACGAACGCGGACAGACGCTCGACCTGTCGCGCTTCGAAATCGGTGGCGTCGAGAGCGCTGCCGATCGTGGCGCGCTGGCGGCGTATCTGTTCTCCGATCGCGGCATCTATCGACCGGGCGAGGAGATCCGTGTCGGTGCCATCGTTCGCAGCCAGGATTGGCAGCGCAAGTTCGACGGCATTCCCTTGCGTCTCGAAATTACCGATCCACGCGGCACACTGATTCGTCGCGAAACGTTCGCACCCGGCCCGGCAGGCTTCGGCGAGATCAAGCAACCGACGCGCGCGAACTGGCCGACGGGCGCCTACACGATCGCCTTGTCGGTGGTGCGTAATGAAAGTTACGGCGATCAGATCGGCGCCGTCACCGTCCAGGTGCGCGACTTCCAACCCGACCGGTTGCGAATGACCGCGGGCTTCTCGGCAGCCTCCGCTGATGGCTGGGTCTCGCCCGACGATCTCACAGCCCGCAAGCCCCAAACACAGAAACCCCTGGAATAAATCCAAATGTATTGGGCCCATTTTGAATTGTTA
>JAIBJL010000577.1 GCA_020029545.1 Gammaproteobacteria bacterium | reverse complement strand
CTACTGGTCTGGTCGGACTCGATTTACGGATTGGTCGACGAAGTCAACAACCGCCTGCGAGAGCTGAGAATAGACAACATGACAATTATCGACGCTGATGGCGTCCTTGCCACGGGCAATCGCGAGCTGCCGCAACGGTTCGCTGCGGACACCCTGCATTTTTCAGCGACTGCATATGAAACCTTGAATCGCGAATTGTCGCGCCAGTTGCAGATGGAGTCCCATGCTGTTCAATAGCTGGGTCTTTGCAACGTTCTTCGCTCTGTTCTTTCCTGTGTATCTGCTGGTCAGGAAAAACATCCGCGCGCGCAATGTCTGGTTGCTGCTGGCAAGTTATATTTTCTATGGCTGGTGGAATCCCCGCTTCGTGACTTTGCTGGCGATCCTCGCGGCGGTTGACTATCTCGCAGCGCTGGGCGTCGCCGGCAAACCGGTCACGCACTATGACCGGTTCAAAGGCGCCGCATTCACGATCACGACGACAGCAATCTCCGCACTGTTCGTCGGCGCAGACGGTCCGTATCTGCTGAAGATCACACTGTGCTTCGTCGCGCTGCTGGTGATTGCAACGTATATCATCGCAGCCACTCCGGTGGAGAAGCAGCGCCGTTACTGGTTGTACTTGTCTATCTTCGCGAACCTGGGCGTACTCGTCTATTTCAAGTACTGTAATTTTTTCCTCGATTCGGTCCAGACGGCACTCGACGCAATCGGCTGGCACATCGACAAGTTCACCCTCAATGTCATTCTGCCTATCGGACTGTCTTTCCATGTGTTCCAGGGCATCAGTCGAACGTTCGACTGCTATCGTGGCGAGATCAAGCCAGAGGGTTCGCTGACGACGGTCGCCACCTACCTGGCCTTTTTCCCGCAGCTGGTTGCGGGGCCTATCGAGCGGGCGGCTCATCTGATCCCTCAATTCGAGACCGAATTATCGCTGAACCTCAAAATGTTCACGAGCGGCAGCATGCTCTTCCTCTGGGGTCTTTATCAGAAAGTAGTCGTAGCCGACAACGTCGCTCCCCTGGCGAACTACGCCTTCCAACATTCAGCCGCTATCGATGGCGCCACTGCCCTGATGGGCATTCTCGCGTTTACGGCCCAGATTTATGGCGATTTCTGCGGCTACTCGAATATGGCACGAGGACTGGCGCGCTGCCTGGGCTTCGACCTGATGGCCAACTTCGATCAACCGTACTTCTCACGAACTCCTTCGGAGTTCTGGAAACGCTGGCACATCAGTCTGTCAAGCTGGCTGCGTGATTATCTCTACATCAGTCTCGGCGGTAATCGCCATGGCATGGCAATGATGTACCGGAATCTCATGATTACGATGCTACTGGGCGGCTTGTGGCACGGAGCTGCGTGGACCTTCGTCGCTTGGGGAGGTTTTCACGGTGCCATACAAGTCGTGTTCCGCATGCTGAACATCGATGCAGCGTTGGCCCGCGTCAGCGTCTGGACCGTGAAAGGTGGACTGATGCATGCGACATCGTGGTTCATCACCATGATCCTTGTGATGATTGGTTGGGTGTTTTTCCGCGCGGTCGATTTCACGCAGGCAGGGAACATGCTGACGGCCGCTGCCACTGACTTTTCCGGCTATTCTGCGGCGACGTTCGGGCCACTTTTCTCCTTTGTCGCACCGCTCGCGATCGTCGAAATCTATCAACGCATTGCGCACAAACGCGAAGTACTGAACATGGGTCCCTTTCTGTTCCGCTACACCGCAGCGATTACTGTCGTGATGACCATCCTGCTACTAAGTGCGCCACCCGGTCAGAGCTTTATCTATTTCGATTTCTGACATGCGTATCCCTCTCTTATTACGCCGCAGCCTCGCTGCGATCGCCCTCGTCCTATACACATACCTCATCGCCGAGGTGTGCGTGCGCGTTCTCGCTCCGCAGCCACTGATACCGCGCTACGTTACTAGAACGCCCTGGGGCGTCCGCGGCAATATTCCTCACGCGGTCTATCGACACCACACGCAGGAAGTGAATGTTGAGTACCGCATCAATGGACAGGGCATGCGTGCCGACCGCGATTTCCCCATGGCGAAGCCGGAAGGTACCTGCCGTGTGGCAATGATCGGCGACTCATTCTTCGTCGGCTACGAACTCGATCTGAAAGACACACTCGCGCAGCAACTTGAAGACCATCTCAAGCAGGCAGGCTATCGAGTTGACGTGTTGAACTTCGCAGTGAGCGGTTTCGGTACCGGCGAAATGATCCGCACTTACGAGCGCTATATCCGCAAATTCGATCCGGATGTGGTGATCTTCCAGTGGCATCACACCGACACCAATGAAAATCTCCTGTCCAAGCTCTACATCCTCGATGGTGATCGTGTCGTCCCGACCAATGCCGATTATCTGCCGTCCATAGCGCTGCAGGACAACTTGATGAAATGGCGGCTGTACCGATTCGTCGCGGACAACAGTCACTTCTATTCGTGGGTACGCGAACGTCTCGCGCTGGTCTTGAAGCTCTCACGTATAAAAGAAGGAGCGCAGGCAATCGGCGGCGGTATCTCCGCAGCGCGCGCGTCCGATCATACGCAGCAATCCAAGGAAGAAGACGAGCGCATCGCGAAGGAACAGCAAGCGGCGTCGGAGCGGTATCTTGGAACACTGTCCGGACATATGCTCAAGTATGCGCACGACATGGTGATAGGCGACGGTCGGGCCTTCATGATCGTCGACATTCCGCGCAATAACAGCCGTACTGAGTTCGAATCGAGCTGG
>JAIBJL010000576.1 GCA_020029545.1 Gammaproteobacteria bacterium | reverse complement strand
TGGTGCGCGGCTGATGTTCTTTCCCGAGGGCCAGATTCGGGTGTTTCTGTACGGTCAGCCCGCCGACATGCGCTGTTCGTTTAACGGCCTGCAGGCGCTGACCCGGCAGGGGCTGGGGCAAGATCCACTGGACGGCTCGCTTTACGTCTTCGTGAACCGGCGCGGTACGCAGCTGCGTGTTTTGTATTTTGATCGCAGCGGATTCTGCGTGTGGTCGAAGCGGTTGGAGGCGGGTCGCTTTATCAGCGATTGGCGCAGCGTACCCACGCGGGAGATGAATTGGACGCAGTTGAAGTTGCTGCTGGAAGGCATCGAGCCGGCACGACAACGCAAACGCTATCAACATAGGACGCCGGATCAAAACAAAACTTCCGCAGTCAGCGACACGACATCCATCGGCTGCGATAGACTATGAGCATGCGCAGCGCGGCCTTCACGCAATCATCGAACACCCCTGAGATGGCGAGTTTAAGCCCCGCGCAGTGGGTGGTGTTGATGCAGTCGAAGGAGGCGACGATCACGACGCTCACGCAGCAGTGTGATGCGTTGAAGCAGCAGCTGGAGTGGTTCAAGCGTCAAGTGTTCGGTGTGAAGAGCGAGCGTTACGCGCCGCAGCCCGATCCGTCCCAGATGCATCTGGGCGAGACCTTCCCGGTGCCCACACCACTCACCGAGCCACACCCGGTCGTCCCTGCGCACACACGGCGTGTGGCACAACGCGACCCGGCCCGCGAGGCCGAGGCGTTGCCGTTCTTCGATGAGTCGCGCGTGCCGGTGCAGACCATCGAGTTGCCGAACCCCGAGATCAAGGGCCTGTCGGGCGATCAGTTCGAAGTGATCGGCCAGAAGGTCAGCTACCGCTTAGGTCAGCGTCCCGGCAGCTACGTGGTGCTCAAGTACGTGCGGCCGGTGGTCAAGCGTGTGGATACCCAGACGATCCATTGCCCGGCGGCGCCGGTCGGAGTGATTGAAGGCAGCCGCGCGGATGTGAGTTTTTCCGCGGGGCTGCTGGTGGAGAAGTTCGCTTATCACTGCCCACTGTACCGCCAGCACCAGAAGCTGGCCGATGCCGGCATCACGGTGAGCCGGCCGTGGCTGACGCAAGTCGTGCAGCAAACGCTCGCGCTGCTGGAACCGATCTATGAGGCGCAGTTCGACTCGATCCGCGCCAGCCGGGTCAAGGCGATGGATGAGACACCGATCAAGGCGGGCCGCGCGGGCAACGGCAAGATGAAGCAGGCGTATTTCTGGCCGGTCTATGGCGATCGTGATGAGATCTGCTTTGCGTATTTCCCCTCGCGTGCGGGTGCGCATGTGCGTACCGCGCTGGGGCTGACTGCCTCTGAGGATGCCGTGTTGCTGAGCGACGGCTATGCCGCCTACCACAGCTATGCGAAGCAGCTGGGACTTACCCACGCTCAATGTTGGGCGCATTCACGGCGCAATTTCTTCGAGGCGCAAGCCGCCGATCCGCAGGGGGTTCACGAAGCCCTGGAACAGATCCGGGTGTTCTATGAGTTCGAGGAGGAAATTCGACAACGCCAGCTCAGCGGGCAGCGCAAGCGCCTGCATCGCTTGACCCATACCAAGCCGAAGGTGGATGCGTTCTTCGATTGGGTCGATGGGCAGTTCGAACGGCAAGGGCTGCTGCCCAGCAATCCGTTCACGCAGGCGTTGAACTACGTGCGCGAGCGCCGCCTGGGGCTGGAAGTTTTCCTGAGCGATCCGGACGTGCCGATGGACACCAACCATTTGGAGCGTGCGCTGCGTGTGATTCCCATGGGCAGGCGCAACTGGCTATTCACATGGACTGAACTGGGTGCCGAGCAGGTCGGCATCGTGCAAAGTCTGATCGTCACCTGCCGTCTGCACGGCATCGACCCGTACACCTACCTCGTCGACGTTCTGCAGCGAGTCGGTCAACATCCGGCGGCGCGGGTGGCCGAACTCACGCCGCGCCTATGGAAGCAGCACTTCGCAGCCAATCCACTGCGTTCGGATCTGCACCTCGCTGGATAAGCAAGTACGCCGCGGAGTTACCGCTTACGGTTATTCTGCTGTTGTTCGTTAACATCTTTCCGTTTCGCGCGTCGTTTTCAGCCATGAAGTTTCTACATAAGAGATTTGACACAACCCACTTGCCGGAAGGATGAACCGGATGAAGGCATGGTGTTCGCATATCACGGAAATAGCGCTGCCGTACGCCTGCTGTCGCTGCTAAATCCGAGTGATCGCCACGGTTTTCCCTTCTAAGGGTTGCCGCCCCTGCCCGTCTTGCTTTTACACGGCCATGTTGCGGTCGTCGCTTGCGGCGCAATGAAAATTTTCCCCTGCCTATTGGCATTCCTCGCGCATAGACAAAATTCCCAGTTGCCCCGGTGCGCTGTTCCGCCCGCTGTTTCCTGGCCGTAAGCGAAGTCGCATGAGGCGGCTTCCATAACAGAAGGAGACAAGACAATGGCTATCATCGGAACATTCAAGGCAACGGACAACGGCTACAGCGGCAATCTCGAAACACTCACGCTAAGCGCGGAAATTGCAATCGAGCCCGCAGCCAAGAAACACGACAATCAGCCCGATTACCGCGTGTTCCACATCACGGAGCACTTCAAATCCGACATCGGCGCTGCCTGGAAGAAGAACACCCGCGACGGTGCGCAGTACCTTTCCGTCAGCATCGACGATCCAAGCCTGCCCGACAGAATTTCCTGCCGTCTGGTTAAAACCGGCATTGAGCACGGACACACG
>JAIBJL010000575.1 GCA_020029545.1 Gammaproteobacteria bacterium | reverse complement strand
GGACAGGCCTGGTCATCACCAGCGTCGAAAAATGACGCTGGCGTTGACGCCTCCGAAGCCGAAGCCACTTGAAATCGCATGCTCCATCGTCATGCGCCTGGCCTCACGGGACACGAGGTCGACGCCTTCCGCAGCAGCGTCGCCATTTTCGAGATTAAGTGTCGGCGGCGCGACCTGATCCCGCAGCGCGAGGATCGTGAAGATCGCTTCCGCTCCCCCGGCCGCGCCGAGCAGATGACCGGTCGCCGATTTGGTGGCGCTTACGGCAATCCTGCCGTCGCGGCCGAACACGGCCTTGATCGCTTCCAGTGAACATCGCCAACCGGCGTCGACGTGGGGGCTAAGGTGACAGTGCAGATAACTTGACGCGCTTAATTAGCTACAGCGCGATCGGCAACATGCTGACGAAGTCGGATGTCGAATTACGGTGACACCCATTAGCCGGCCGGTAGTCAAGATGCCGAGCAAAATTTTTTGGCAGCGCCAGCTGCCAACCTCGTTCGTCGGTCGCTTCCAGCTGCTGCGTTCGTACCGCGCCCGTTTCTTCGGTTGATGGCTGCGTCCGCATCGCGGATCGCGCCAGACACCCATCGGGATCAAGCATCGGCCCGAGTGAGGCCTGCGCCCTGGCGGCATGGCCGCCCCAGAAGAACGTTGGTACCGTCCCGTATCCAAAAGAGTTTCACAGAACCATGGTTGCCGGCAGGCCGGCGCCAATCTCCGGATGGCTTACGGTGCGGGCGATCCGCTGTCACTGCGGCTGGTGACGGCGATCCGGCGTCCAATTCAGTGCAGCTGGTTGCAGCCCCAGTCACCGTACGTGGCTCGCCGGATCGTCGTCGTCCTTCAGGCAAAGCAGCGCGTTACGTCGAACGGCTTGCCCTCCTTCAGGATGTGGTAGCAGGCGCGCGACAGCTTGTGTGCCAACGCCTTGGTGGCAACAATGTTGTTGGTCCTGGCCTTTTTGCGCTCGTAGAAACGCTTGGCCTCGGGGCAGAAGCGCCTGGCGAAGTTCGCCGCCTCGACGAATGCCCAGGCAAGATATTTGTTGCCGTTCTTGACGTTGCCTTCGCCCTTCTTCTTGCGGTTGCTGGTGTGCACGCTGTCGACGCAGCGCGCATAGGACGCAAAGTTGCCGACCTCGGCGAACCGTTCGATCGGACCTGTTTCCAGAAGAATGACGGTGGCGAGGGTCTGGCCGATGCCCGGCACGCTGTTGAGCAAGCCGTATTGCGCTCGGGCCTTGACGCATTCCTGCAAGCGCTTCTCCAGAACCTCGATCTGTGACTGCAGTGTCGCGATAACAGCAACGTTGGCCTTGATTGCCAAGCCTACATCCGCCGCAAGTGGCAGGTTGTCGATCGTGTCGCCGGTCAGCCGCTTGATCTGATTGCTGGTCATCCGCCCACCGAGCTGCCTGGCCATGATGTTCTCGACCGCCAGGACATGTGTCGTGCATGACTGCACCAGTTGCATGCGCTTGCGCGCCAGATCGCGTACGACGCGATGCTCTCTCGGCAGGATCGTCCCCGTCGGCAGGATGCCAAGTCGCAGCAGGTGCGCAAGGTGCTGCGCATCGGTCTCGTCGCCGCTGTGCTTCAATCCTTCGTACTGCTTGATCGCAGCGGTGTTGGCCAGATGCATGTGGAACCCGGCGTCCTGCAGGCCATCGACCAGCCAATACCAGTTGTAGGTCGACTCGACCACCACGCCGGCCAACTGGTCCTGCCATCGAGCAAGAAAGCCGACGATCTTCGTGATGTCGTTTGGCAAGCGCTTCTGCGCTACTACCCGATCGGCATCGTCGATAACAGCAACAACGCTATTGTTGGAATGCAGATCAATTCCGCTGTACATCATCTTCGCCTCCTCGTGGCCAAAAGTGATTCGATGATTGCGGACTCACTTTAGCTCCACGGCCTTGTTCCTCGCGAAGGCCGGCTAGATGATCTTCAGTGCACAAAATTATTATGAGTAACGCCCCCGACGACGAGCCGTCGTCCATGCGGAACATGATCGCGTCAATGCAGTGAAGCTGTCACGATGCAGCTTCCGATCATAGGTAAAGGCGTTTCGCCTGACGTTATACCGGATAGCACCCGTTGCGCGCGGGGCGCCCGCCTAATTATCGAACCCAACAAACACCGTAGCTTCCTCGACAGACTTCCGCTCCGACACCACCGCATTCGCCGGAAAAGTTTCATCCGGCCAGCCCAGCGCGATACTTTTCATGATGACCTGATCGTCGGCAATCCCTGCGTGCTCGCGCACCACGGGGGATTGCATGATGCCCTGGCTGTTGATCACGGCGCCGAGCCCGCGAGACCATGCGGCATTGACCAGGGCGGTCGCCACGGCGCCGCAATCGAAGGGCGTATCGTCGCTGCCGTCAAGCGCGCGGTCATAGGTAATGATCACGCAGACGGGCGCGTCGAATTGACGGAAGCCGCGCAGCACCCAGTCCTGGCGCTTGTCTTTGTTATCGCGCTCGATTCCCATCGCGGAGAATAGTTGCTTGGCGACGCCGACCTGCCGGTCGCGGTGCTTGCCTGCAAAGGCCTGGCCCGTGCGGAACTCGCGCGACTGCGGGATGCCCGCCACCATCCGTTCGGTGTTGCCGGCGCGGATCCGATCCAGCGGTTCGCCTGATATGACGTAGAAATTCCAGGGCTGGGTGTTCATCGACGACGGCGCGCGCATCGCCAAACCAATGATTTCCGCAATCAGCGCCTTGGGTACCGGATCGGGT
>JAIBJL010000574.1 GCA_020029545.1 Gammaproteobacteria bacterium | reverse complement strand
TCGGCCCTTTGGCTTTGGAAAGCCGCTCATCCAACGTGGCGAGCGGCAATCTGAGCGCCTCGGCAACGGCCACGTACCACGCGTCGTAGCTCGTGACGTTATGACGAAGCTCCCAAACTCGATCCGCGAATGGATAGAAGGAGAACAGCTCGATATTGAGCTGCATCAGATCCTCGTAGGCCGCATTGGCTTCAGGCGTCGTTATCTCCTTAGCTCGCTCCAGTCTGCGCAGGATATTGGTCGCTTCGACGAGAGCAAGTTCGGGGGCATTTAGCGAGCCTGCCGCCAAAATTCCCTCTGCCCACTCGCCGTGCGGACCGGAATCAACCAGCGCGGCGACGAGCACTGACGCGTCTACGACAGTGCTCAACGTCGGTCAGCGTCGCGTTCTTTCAGTATTTGCCCAGAAGAGACGCGGGTTTGCGCCGCTCGCTTCCTCTTTCGTACTTGCTCCAACCAGGCATCTACCGAGGGGCGAGCGGCCAAGCGCTCGAGTTCCGCCCGCAGGTACTCTTGCATGGACCTTCCTTGCAGCGCCGCGCGAGCGGCGAGCGCATCACGGACTTTCTCGGGGACATCGCGAATAGTGATTTGAATGGCCATGCTTGCATTTTGCCATCATTCGATGCAGTATGCAATTAGGACGAGATTGGCCGGGGCGGTTTCAATCGGGCAACAGAAAATGGGACTTTGAAAGTTCGTCAGGCCGATGGTGCGATTCCGTAAACCATCAAAAACAGCCCCGGGTAACTTTCCGGGAATGCGCCCATCATCGAACTAGCTCGGTAGACCCCTGATTTCCTCGGAATGGGACCACCGGCCGGAGCCGCTTTTCGAGCCCGGCGGCGCGCGATGTTGCGTGTCGCTACGGCTTCAGGAGCGTAACGGCGATGTCTTTCGGGGGTAGCCCGAAAGCCCAACCCGGCGCCCGATCGTGGCGCCAGCGCCTTCTACGGCGAGCGTCGTTGAGCAATCACACCCAGTCGCGGGCTTCGGCCTGCTCACACAGCAATCCGCTATCGTTGTACATTTTTTTTGCGCGGAAAAGCGCGGAAGAGCTGGATGGCGCGGAGGGAATTGACGTGCGCAGACATGAAGAAATCAATTTGATAAATCTAAGTTAACACCTTAGGATTCTCAAATGCCATACATCGAACGATTATTGGGTTCTGAGCTCTTGAGGGCCAGCAAGGCCTTTGCTGCGTTGCTTCTCACTGGACCGCGGCAGTGTGGGAAGACCACTCTTCTTCGCCACGTGTATGCGAGTGCTTCCTATGCTCTGATCGAGGATCCAGATGTCATTTCGCGGGTGCGCAGCGACCCGCGCGCGTTCATGGAGGCCCTGCGCCCACCGGTCATTCTCGATGAGATCCAGAACGCGCCGGAGTTGATGAATTACGTCCGCGCTCGCATAGACGCGGCACCGCGCAAGAAAGGACAGTGGCTCCTGACAGGCTCCCAGGAAGCTCCGCTGATGCAAGGTGTGACCGAGTCCATGGCCGGTCGTGCGGCGATTCTTCACCTGTTGCCGGTCTCTACCCTTGAGTCGCCGAAAGTAAACATGATTCGAGGCGGATATCCCGGGGTGATTGCACGGCCATCTGCAGCAGACATTTGGTTCCGTTCGTATGTGCAGACCTATCTCGAACGTGACATCCGGGCCGTCACAGCGATCCGCGATCTCAGCACGTTCCGCCGCTTCCTGGCGATTCTTGCGTCGCGCGTGGGCAATATGCTCAACAAGACGGATCTGGCGGCGCCGCTGGGCGTCTCAGTTCCCACGATCACAGAGTGGTTGAACGCATTGGAGGTTACAGGGCAGATCTTGCTCGTGCCGCCATATTTCGAGAACTTCGGTAAGCGGTTGGTGAAGACGCCAAAGGTGTATTTTGTGGATTCCGGCCTGGCCTGTCACCTGCTGGGAATCGAACACAACTCAGCACTGCAAAAGTCCCCATTTCGAGGGCCGCTCTTCGAAGGTTTTGTAGCGTCGGAGATTGCGAAGCAGCAGGTCAATCGAGGTGGGCGGGCAGAGATTTACTATTTCAGGGATCAGCAAGGGCTTGAAGTGGATTTTGTCGTGCCTCTGAAATCGCAGAAGCTTGCGCTGATAGAGGCCAAGTCGACGCGCACCCCAACACCTTCCATGGCCATTTCATTGCGTCGATTGGCGCAAGCCATCACTGGTCATGCGACAACATCGATGTTGGTTCATAGCGGAAACGAGGGTGCTGTCGCTGGAGGCGTACTGGCACCCGGCGTGACAGCGTTGACGCTCAGCGAGTTGCTGGAGACGCTGGCATGAGTTCAACGGCCGGTCGAGTGCGTCTGTGCGCAATCGCTGCTATCGGCAGGTGCTTCGCGACATCTGCGTCACGAAGCAGATATACCGGATATCCTTATGCCGGTACCGAAAGCCGCCATTCATTTCCGCGATGCTGGTCACTGTAGCGATGGATGGCGGGTGAGAGGGCGGGACGCTGCGATTGAGGAAGCGTGCGACGTAGCTGCGCGTGGCGATCTGGGGGTCGATCCTTGGGGTCTTGCAATCACGCATTTGTCTGCGCGTTCGCAGTTTCTCGCGGGCAATCGGCAATTCGACTCTGCGAGTATGTCAGTCGATGTCCACCGGCACTGCGTACGCTATGGCCAGACCGCTACGAATTGAGTTTGCTGACGCTTACTACCATGTCACTGCCCGAGGTAACCAGAAGGCCACTATTTTTTCAGGTGACGACGATCGTCGCGAATGG
>JAIBJL010000573.1 GCA_020029545.1 Gammaproteobacteria bacterium | reverse complement strand
CAGCGAACGTCAAGGGGGCGATGCTGACACCAAATAATGCTTCCGGCTCGAAGCCCGTATCGCGTCAGGACAGTTGATAAGATGTCGCCGGAACTGCCCCGCATCTGTCCCACTCCGTTTTAGCTCGACTCAGGTGCGTCCTTACGGAGGACCTGTAACGTTCCCCTAGTTCGGTAGAACGCAGAGGCATAACGCACGGTTTTTAAAAGAGAAATGCTGGATTCAGAGAAAGGCATCGCCCCCGCCGAAATCGCCTCGAACCATACCCCGGTGATGCAGCAGTATCTGCGCCTCAAGGCGCAGCATCCCGACGCGTTGCTGTTCTATCGCATGGGTGACTTCTACGAGTTGTTCTTCGACGATGCCAAGCGCGCTGCACGCCTGCTGGATATCACGCTCACTGCCCGTGGCACGTCGGGTGGACAACCCATTCCGATGGCGGGCGTGCCCTATCACAGCGCCGAAGCGTACCTGTCACGGCTGGTGCGTCGTGGCGAATCGGTCGCTATCTGCGAGCAGATGGGCGATCCGTCGAAATCCAAAGGCCCGGTCGAACGTGCTGTGGTGCGAATTGTCACGCCGGGGACGGTCACGGACGATGCCTTCCTGGACGCGCGACGCGACACGTTGCTCGCGTCGGTTTTTGCGGAAGGCGCGAAGTTCGGTCTCGCCTGGCTGGAGCTGTCCAGCGGCCGCTTCAGCGTGCTGGAAGCTGTCGGCGACGAAGCGCTGATCAGCGAACTGGAGCGGCTGCGGCCTGCCGAAGTGCTGATCGCCGAAGCCATGCCGCTGCCTGGACAGCTTCCCGGCCATCTGCATTGTCGCGAGCGGCCACCGTGGCATTTCGATCTGGACAGCGGCACACGGCACTTGTGCGCGCAGTTTGCGACTCGGGATCTCGCGGGATTCGGCTGCGAGAATCGCACGCTTGCCATTCGGGCTGCCGGCTGTCTGCTGAATTACGTTCGCGATACGCAAAAAGCTGCCTTGCCTCACTTGCGTGGCCTGCGCCTTGAAGAGCGCAGCGACTGCGTGCTGCTCGATGCGGCAACCCGACGCAATCTGGAACTCGACATCAGCCTCGCCAATCGGCCCGAATGTACGGTCGCCGCCATTCTCGACCATACCGCCACCGCCATGGGCGGACGCGAGCTGCGGCGCTGGTTGCACCGACCGTTACGCGATCGCAAGACCGTTGAACTGCGTCTCAATGCGGTCGGCATGCTCATCGAGAAGGCACTGTATCGACCGCTGCATGATCTGTTGAATCATGTCGGCGACATCGAACGATCGCTGGCGCGTGTCGCATTGAAGACGGCGCGGCCGCGCGACCTGGCACAACTGCGCAGCGCACTCGCCCGGCTGCCGGAATTACGGCAGACGCTCGAAGGTCTGGACGCGCCGTTGCTACGCGAACTGGTCAAGCAGGTCGGCACGTATCCCGACCTGCACGCACTGTTGGTACGCGGCATTGTCGATGCTCCACCACCCTTTCTGCGCGATGGGGGTGTGATCGCCTCCGGCTACGATGCCGAACTCGACGAGCTGCAAAAGATCAGCGAGCACGGCGATCAATACCTGCTCGATCTGGAGGCGCGCGAGCGCGAGCGCACTGGCATCCCGAGTCTGCGCCTGGGCTACAACCGCGTGCAGGGTTACTACATCGAACTCAGTCGCAGCCTCGCCGACAAGGTTCCCGCCGACTATCACCGCCGACAGACCGTCAAGAACGCCGAGCGCTACATCACCCCCGAGCTCAAGGAGTTCGAGGAGAAAGTTCTCGGTGCTCGCGATCGTGCACTGGCACGCGAGAAGCTGCTGTACGACCAGTTACTCGACCAACTGATCGCACGACTCGCCGAATTGCAGGCAACCGCCGCTGCGCTGGCTGCACTGGACGTGCTGTCGACATTTGCCGAGCGTGCCATCGACTTGCGCTACGTCGCGCCAACGCTCACCGACGATCCGGTCATCGAGATCAGCGAAGGCCGGCATCCAGTTGTCGAACGCTTCATCGATCAACCCTTCGTGCCGAACGATCTTAATCTGCACGAGGATCGGCGCATGCTCGTCATCACGGGCCCGAACATGGGTGGCAAGTCGACCTTCATGCGACAGACCGCACTGATCGTGATCCTCGCGCGAGTCGGCTGCTACGTGCCGGCCAGTGCAGCGCGCATCGGACCGGTGGATCGAGTGTTCACTCGCATTGGGGCGTCGGATGATCTTGCTGGCGGGCGCTCGACTTTCATGGTCGAAATGACCGAAGCCGCGAACATTCTCAACAACGCGACCGAGCACAGCCTGGTGCTGATGGATGAGATCGGCCGCGGCACCAGCACCTACGATGGCTTGTCGCTGGCGTGGTCGTGCGCGACTCACATCGGCAAGAACGTGCGTGCCTTTACGCTATTCGCCACGCACTATTTCGAACTCACCGCACTCGCCACCGAGATCGATGGCTGCGCCAACGTGCATCTCGATGCGACCGAGCACAGCGACAAACTGATTTTTCTGCACGCAGTGAAAGCAGGGCCGGCGAATCAGAGCTATGGATTGCAGGTGGCTGCGCTTGCCGGCGTACCGCCCAAGGTAATCACTGCAGCGAGACGCTATCTCGGTGAACTGGAGCGTCGCTCGCTGGCGGCGAACTCAGCGGGTCCGCAGCAGCAATTGTTGCTGGAAATGCCGGTCGATCCGGCGCCACATGAAGCGGTAGCGGCATTGAGTGCGCTCGATCCGGATTCGCTGACGC
>JAIBJL010000245.1 GCA_020029545.1 Gammaproteobacteria bacterium | reverse complement strand
AATAGGGACGACCGCAGAAATACGCTCGTCCCTATTGACGGAGGCGGCTAATGGGTGACCCCATCGAGGCTCATGAGCTGTTCGCGTTTCAAATCATTGTAGATGTAGGGCGGCGTGTCCGCGTCGCTGAGCGCCTTCTGCAATCGGTTTCGCACCACATTGAGCGCGCGCACCGAACCGCCGTAGTTGTTTTCCCAATGCGATTGCAGCAACTTTTCCGAAAGTCCCGGCAATCGCTTGGGATCGAATGGCAGCGGCGCCGGTGTATGTTGATATTCAAAGGCAGCGTTTGCTTTCGATGTCTCTGCGGCCTGAAGCAAGGAAGGCAATCCCCCAGCTGCAGTCACCGACAGCGCTGCTGCCGCCTGCACAAATTCGCGTCGGGTCGGTTCATTCATGGGAGCATTTCCTGCAAGCGCGGTTGGAAAACTGGTGACGAATTATCCGGGCAGCCGGTTTTCAATAGGAGTTCAGACAAGTCGTGGCGTCTATCTTGCTGAGGGTAATGCCGGCAGGTAGAGACTACGAAAATAAAAATCCGCAGTGCAAGATTAGCCAGCCTACCGAGCAATATGCTCCGGCTCCTGTTTGATGTATGACGATGCGCCGCGTTGTGTCGGCTTAAGCACCCACATGGCGATAGCTCTTGGGGCAATAAGTACGGGGTGATAAGTAGTAGTCGTAAATCCCAGCCGCAACAGACTGGTACTCTGTGCCGTTCCTATCTACCCAGCCGGCCTCTCTGGTTCGGAAGTCGATACCAGCATCGTGGAGCTGAGGAACAGGCCGTAAGAGTTGGGGCGCTATTTGATTGCTTAAGGAGAAGAGTCATGGCTCAACCGTTGGTTTCGGAATTTACCTCGTTTACCCTGGACAACGCCGGGCGATTTCTCTGCAACACCTTGCAAGAAGCGTTGGACAGCACCCAGCAGACCGTCGGCGGACGCAACCGCGATTTCGATGTCATCGTCATCGGTGGCGGCACCTTTGGATCGGTGCTTGCGGAACATCTGTTCGTGGCGGATACCACACACAGCCGACGGATTCTGGTGCTCGAAGCTGGCCCGTTTGTGCTGCCGGAGCATGTGCAGAACATGCCGTATATGGGCGGCGCGCCGGATCTGCGCGTGCCGTGGATCAATCATCCGGCGCTTAACTACAGTGGTCTGTTGTACGCCGTGGGCGGACGCTCCTTGACGTGGGGCGGTTGGTCGCCCGAGTTGCTCGATACAGAGATGGCTGCCTGGCCGCAAACCGTCAAGAGCGCGTTACGCACACAATATTTCGAAGCAGCCAGTCGTCAGATTGGCGTGAAGGAAACCAACGACTTTATTTATGGACCGCTGCATATCGCGTTGCGTAAGCAGCTTCACGCCGGTTTGAATGCCGCGGGTAATCTCACCGGGTTCACGTTTGCCGATCTGCCTAAGCATCCTGCGGTACGTTACCCGGAGGCCGGTGCGCCGCCGGTGGATGCGAGCGTGCTGCGCGAATGGCTGGGTCTGCCGGCTAACGACACCACACCGCTGGCACAATTGCATGAGTTGTTGCAGATCGAAGCGCCGCTGGCAGTTCAATCCAAAACGCAGCCGGGCTTTTTCCCAAGCAACAAATTCAGTGCGGTGCCGGGCTTGATCCGCTCGGTGCGTCTGACTAGCAACGAGGCGGATGGCGTGGGTGCGGCGGCGGATGCACGCCGGCGTTTGATGGTGGTGCCCAACTGCCATGTCCAGGAACTCATTACCGAAACGCAGGCCGACAACTGGGTACGCGTCAGCGGCGTGCGTGTTTGGCAAAACGGCGGTTCGCTGGATATTCCGCTGGCAGCACCCCGTAATGGTGGGCAGAGTGCGGTTGTGGTTGCGCTTGGCACCATCGAGACTACGCGCGTGGCGCTGACCAGTTTTAAGCAGTCGCTTGCCGGTCGCGCTGCAGAGCGCATGGGCAAGAACCTGATCGCGCATCTGCGTTCCAATCTCACCATTCGTGTGCCACGCGCGGCCATCGCCGCCAATCTGCCGGCCACGGCGATCAACAGCCTGCAATGTTCGGCGCTGCTGGTGAAAGGTAAGGCGCCCAACGGACGCACATTTCACTTCCAGATCACGGCCTCCGGTTTGAATCGAGTCGGCGCGGACTCCGAAGCCGAGCTGTTCAAGAAATTGCCGACGCTGGAACACATGACCGATATGCTACGCGCCAGTGACGATACCGTGGTGATTACCATTCGCGGCATCGGCGATATGACGCCGAACAATCCCGACAGCAAGGTCGACTTAGTCCCGTCCGCTACCGACTTTGGACGTCCTAAAGCCATTGTCGCGCTGGGTAATGCGAAAACTTCGCCGCAGCAGTTTCCAGGCAGCGCCGAAACCAACAACGATCGGGCAACCTGGGATGCGATGGACACCGTGTCCGACCAACTCGCACTGATTTTTGCCGGCAACGAGCCGTTCGATATTCTCGCCGGTGCGACGACCATCATTCCGGTGCCGGCTGGCACGGCGGCACAGCGTTTGGCGAAACTGGCGGCATTCAAAAATCGTCGCGACGATTTGGGGACCACGCATCACGATGCCGGCACCCTGCGCATGGGCGATAGCATTGCCGATTCAGTGACCAACGACTTCGGCCGCATTCACGACACCACCAACTGTTACGTGGCCGGGCCGGCGCTGTTCCCGACCGTGGGCTCGCCCAATCCGATGTTGACCGGAGTGGCGCTGGCCAAGCGTACCGGCGACTTACTTAACACCGCAGTATTACCCAGACCCGATGCGGTGATCAGTCCGCAGGACGAAACCGGTTTCCGCGCGCTGTTCGACGGCACGGCGGCAACGTTTAAGAATTGGCGACTCGCCGGTCCCGGTGGCGGCGGCATGCTGCACATGAACGGCGAAATGCTGAGTTATGGCGACGGCGGACTACGCTTGTTCTATTACGCCACGGAAACGTTTAGCGATTTTACCTTGCGCCTGCAGTTCCGCATCTTCGATACCGCGAGGCACAACAGCGGCGTGTTCGTGCGCTTCCCGCGTCCGTTGCTGGAGCTGGCCACCGCTGCATTGAAACAACGCGCGGCAAGCGAAGGCGCTTTCGATGCAGGCAATCCTGCTTGGCGACCCGTGATTGCCGGGTTTGAAGTGCAGATCGACGACAATGCGTTCGGCGATACTACCAAGGATTTTCATGGTATCCGCCCCGAACCCAACGGCCTGTTCAAAAATCGCAGCGGTGCGATTTATAAAATTCAGGCGGGTGATCGCATCTGGCACTTGAACAGCAACGAACCAACGGTGCAAACCTATGCACCCGGCCCGGCACTGGTGCCGGGCGTCTGGTTTGAATACGAGATTGTCGTACAGGGCGACGACTACCGAGTGTTCCTGACCAACCTGCAAACCGGCGAACGCAAGCAAACGACGTTCTTTCACAACACCGACAGCGAGCGTGGGCGCGCGCCGGGCATCATCGGCGTACAGTCATACGCGGGCAATATGCTGGCGTGGCGGCACATTCGCATCAAGACGTGAGGGCTGTCGTATTGATCGCCGCGAAAACTATGGCGAGTGCTTGGCTCGATAAGCCGCACCCGCGCCAGATCGCTCGCCCGCTCCGCTGAAGACCAGATCGATCAGTTGATCGACTCCTACCCCCGGTAAATGACGCTCAACACGCGCCGCACCCAGTGCTTGCTATTACACGCGGAAACGGACCTACGATTCCAATGGCAACAACGTAGTCGGTGCCGGCAGATTGTTTACGTGGGATTCATACAATTACCTGACCGCCATTCACAACTATGCGGGCCGAACCGTCAGCCTGCCTTACGATGCTAATCGTCTCCGCTGGAGACAGGTATACGTCAACAGCGGCGTGAGCGAAACGACAATTTACGCCGGTGATCTATTGCACGGAAGCCGGTGATCTATTGCAACGAGCGACCATCTGCAGTGAGGTAGATTGGTGGCGCTACATCAAGGCGAGTAACCAAACGATCGCTGTGTATTTGTGTAAGAGCAACCGGCACCAACATGTTACGTTACCTGCTAGAACCTGTGACATTGCCGTGCCGCAACCAAGACCCCGTCGAGGCTCAGTCGCACTGCAGGCAGTGCGGCAGTGTTGGCGCTCATCTTTGTCGGCACTGCGCAACGACGAAATAGGAACAACAATTGAGTTGTCTCAACTTCGCCGCAACTGCGGAATCGCCGTAATCCCTGGCGCGTCGCGTCGATCCACGCTCAGCTTCGCGCCGGTATTATCGAAACGATAACGGCGCCCGGTGATGGGTCCGGTCACGATGAGCGACGTCTCACCGAAATATTCAAATACAACATCAGCTGGGGGCTGGCTTCGACGCGCCTGCTGCAACGCCGAGTCAAACGATATTTTGCTAGCATTCAATCCAGGCGCGGATTTCTCCATTAGTCGCCGTAGTCCACAACAACTCATGGCTCCGCCCTCGCTATCTCTTCCACAAACCGCGCTGTGGTTTCCCGCTGCGAAACCCGCTCCAAGAGACATGCGCCGCCGGAACTGGCCAGCCAGACTAGAATCGTTTGTTGCCAGTTACCGCCGATCAAAATTGCAAACGGCACGGCCACAAGCAACGACAAGCAATTGAAACAATCGAACAATTCGCCCCAGTAGCCGTCGCCCAGCACGCGGCGCAATCGAACGAAAATTGCCGCCGGTCCGTCCTCTGCGTTCAGCAGATGTGTAATCCGCCAAACGCAGAGGGAACCGATCAGCACTTCAGTTGCACCGAGAGCGCCGTTCATGACTACTGCTGCAGCGCAAAGCTCACAGTCGTCGTCGGATACGTTAACGTCGCTGTGTTGTAACCGTTCGTAACACGCGTCGCACAATCCAACGAAACATTAAAGATTCCGAAGCTCGGACTACCAGGCAACCAGGTTTGTCCCAAGATCGGTCCGACGTCCACTGCAACCACACCGTTACCGTCGGCGACCGGATCATCGGGCGTGCCTTGGAGTTCGTTGCAGGCTAAGTCGTCGCCATGCACGTAAGCGTCTGCGATTTTTCCGCCGGACTTTCGTTCGGTAGTTAATCCGCCGCCGCATCGTGAAACGCTGAGTGCATACGAGGACATGAACCCTTGCGGTTGCTCAGCCTTGAACTTTACCGTCAGTGGGTCGCTCGCGTGACCCGGTGGCAGTGTGATCAAAGAGCAAGGCACAACGGTCGATCCCATCAGCGATACCTGCTGAATGTTATAGCTCAAATGCTTGCTGTCGCCGTCGTTGTAGCTGGTGTGCTCGATGAATAACGTGATCGTGTCATCCGCGCCCGCGACTTTGTTTCCCGCTGCATCATAGCCTTCGATCCGAAAATCGACTGGGCCCGGCGCCGCGGCGTATAGCCAACTCGTGATGATTCCTTTGCGATCACGATGCGTGAACAGCCATGCGCCATCGCTCTCGATGTTGAGATAGGCCGGTGCGTCTACCTTTGGTCCACCGTCAATATGCAATTGCACGCCCGCTTGGGGACCCACGAGATCGCCCGTGTAACCGGGGATACCGAGATGCGCGATAAAGGGATGCGTGTATTTCTCTTGGAAAAAATTCCAGCCCAAAAATGGCAGCTGATGTTTGCGATGCCGGATCGTGTAGTACTTCACGTTGGGGTGATCGAGGAAGCATGCGAAGAAATCCAAGTAGTTGATCCATGCCGCGCAGCGTGCCTGCGGAACATCGACCAATGGATTCTTCGCCGTGATACGTCCAGTGCCACCCAAGAAATTTCCAAGTCCCACGCGCGGTCCGTATCCGGGAGGTGCACCAAACGGCGCTACATAGCCTGCTTGCACATCTCCGATGAAAATATTGCCGATCGCTTGAATCGCATTATGGCCCTGACAGGCGCTCGGAATTCGGCCTACGCACTCCTTCGGTACGCAGATGTTGATTTGCTTGAGGTTTGGCACGTTCCAATACGGCGCGCTTTCGTGGCAAGGCGCCGAGGAACGGCCGAAATCGAGATACTGCGCAATCACATCTGGCATCGCTTGCGTGAACACATTTTCACCGCTCGCAACATCGGTCGTTGCCTCGTCGATGAACTGCGCGATCGATCTTGAAAATCTGAAAATGTAATTACCGTTGCGATCCGTTGCGCAAAAGCCAAGATCCTCACGATTGCCGGCGCCTGTATAGGCTGCGCCACCCAGTTCGGCGTTCGTGCGATCGTATTCTTGAAAGCCGAGCACAACTCCCGAAAGCGAGCCGGTCTCGCAACGCGGACGGAAGCGATCGACGATGGTCGCAAGCGAAGCTCGATCGATGTCGAGCGTCAAGCTACTTTGCTGACTAACCGCCAAAGTTCTGAGGAGCGTTGGCGTCGACGCCGCTTCCGCGCGTTTCGATTTAGCGGCGGATTCGCCAGACGCTTCGGGGGCAAGCTTGAATTGCTGTGCCAGTCTCGCTGGCAGTGCTGTAGGTTCTCGTAGCGGGATGACAAGCGGCGAAAACTTTGCAGGATTGATCGGCGGGCCGGGCGGCGGCGGTGGAATTGGAATCACGCGCTCTGGATATATTTTTTCGATAGCGGCCTTGAGTGTAGGATTCTCTAGTGCGCGCGCCAACCCGATATGTGTGTCGATGACGATCCACGGCAGGTGGCAGGGATTGAACCAACAATAGCCACTGTAGTAACTGACGTGACCGTAGATCAAGAACTCTGTTGCGGATGCCGGCGTCGAGCACATCAAAACTAAATCGTTGAAGTCAGAATCGCCTCCGGCATCATTCGATTGGATGTCGAAATGATGCTGTCCCGCGCTCGTCGTCGGAAACGTAATTTGATCCGCCGAATTGATAAAGCCAGCGCCGGGATTATTCTGAATCGTAATCGACCAATGCGCTCCTGTAACAAGAACCGCCGGCGTCGCAACCGCGCCAACATAGGTTCCATTGCCTGAGGTTGCACCGGAGATAATGAATCGTTGAGGAAAGGACGCGTTCTTCGATTTGACCGATACCGTCCAAGTTCCCTGCATCGTGATAGCCATGGGTGTCTCCGTTCCGTGACCGAATGAACAATCGCTACGGTATAGAGGCGTCCTTGCACACACTATTGTTCTGGAGTGCGACGCCCTTTTGGGTTAGCACCAATGGCCTGAACGATTTTCGAATCGGTTGTCGCTTGCGAGAGCTGGTCCTCTCCCCGCTGTGCGCGACCTTTCCCGCGGAGAGGTAGTCTTAGGAAGTAAGAAGAAGCACCTCTCCATGGAGAGGTCGCACGTAGTGCGTAAGGGCTCAAGCAACCACGTATTCGCAGCCGTAGCCGATGGTGCAGCGATAGCGTTCCAGGGAAGCGCTCAATGAACTGCGTACTGGTGCCGGATCGAGGGTGGTGTTACGGCTTGGGAAGCAGCGAACGCTTCAACAATGTCTTGACGTTCCAGGGCAGCAGCGCTTCGAGCTGCTCGT